>JAGLJX010000143.1 GCA_023142175.1 Emcibacter sp. | reverse complement strand
ATTTTGCGGCCCACCCCACCATCAGTAATATCCTGATGATGGCCATAATTGCCATTGGACTATACTCCCTTGGGAGCCTTAATAAAGAATCCTTTCCCCTGATTAAACCCAGCAAGGTACAGGTTATCGTAGCCTATCCCGGCGCCAGCCCCACGGACGTTGAAGATGGCCTTTGTAACCCATTGGAGACTGCGACGGATGGTATCAGTTTTCTTAAAGAACAGGAATGTGATGCCCGGGATAATATGGCTATTTTTACGCTGGAAATGCAGGAAGCTGGAAATATCCGCGCCTTTACCGATGATATTAAAACCGAAATTGACGCCATCCAGAATTTTCCCGATAATATAGAAGACCCGGTGATCAAGCAGCTGGGCAGAATTAATGCGGTCGCCAATATTGCCATCACTTCGGATAAATTGACCCATAGCGAGCTAAAGGCTCTGGCGGAATATTACCGTGACCGCCTGATTGCCATGCCGGAAATTCCCATCGTGGCCATGGCGGGTTTTTCCACCCATCAGTTACAAATACTGATCAATCCCGATACCCAGAAGAAATACAATCTGAGTGTTCAGAATATTGCCGATCTCATTGCTGCGCAGGCGCTGGAATTGCCGGTGGGAATCTTAGAGGCCACAGAAACATCCTATCAGATTAAATTTAATAATGTACGCAAGACCATCGATGAACTGGCAAACCTGGTGATTATCAACACCCCTACGGGCGGTGAAATTAAGCTGGGTGATATAGCAACAATTCAGGATAATTTTGAAAAACCGGAAGAAAGTATCGCCCTCAACGGCAAGCCTGCGGCCCTGCTTAAAATCAGCAAGAATACCATTGATGATACATTGAAAGTAGCCGATGCCCTGACGTCATTTGTGACACAGGAAAATAAAATCCTGCCGAACGGTACCAAGCTGACCATCGTCAATGATATGTCCTCATCCGTTCGGGACCGCTTACAGCTTCTGCTGACCAATGGCTGGCAGGGGTTGATATTGGCAACCCTGATGCTACTGCTGTTTTTCTCATGGCGTTATACTTTCTGGATTGCGCTTGGCCTGCCCATATCATTCTTGGGCGGGTTGGCCATGATGGTCATATTTGGCGTCAGCATTAATATGATATCCATGGTCGCCCTGCTTATGGCGATCGGTATTTTAATGGATGATGCTATCGTTCTGTCTGAAAATATCGACCATGAATACCGCAAAGGGAAGTCACCACTAGATGCGGTTGTTGACGGTACGAAAAAAGTTTTTCGCGGTATTTTTGCCTCCTTCCTCACCTCCGCTATGCTGTTTGGCAGCCTGCTGATGATGAAGGGTGATATGGGACAGATTCTGGGTGTGCTACCCGTGGTTCTGCTGTCGGTTCTGACCATCAGCCTGATTGAGGCCTTTCTGATCCTGCCGCATCATCTCAAACAGTCCCTGATCCATACCCATCATAAAGAGCCACCAAAATGGCGCCAGAATTTTGAAGCCAGATTTAACCAATTCCGCCACGCTGCCGCAGATGCTGCACAGGTCGCCATGCGTTTCCGCTATGCAACGGTGGGTATTGCTCTGGCCATGTTTGTTTTTTCCATCGGCCTGATTGCCACCGGTGCGGTTAAGTTCAAGGCTTTTCCGGATTTGGAAGGCAATAATCTGGAGGCCAGAATTTTGCTGCCGCAAGGCACCCCGTTGGCCGAAACCCAGCGGGTAGTGGATATATTGCTTAGCGCGCTGGAAAAGACCAATCAGAGCCTTAGCCAGAATGAAACGGAAGTTTTGGTTAAAAATATACAGATTTCTTATGGCGTCCACGGCGATGTGTCGGAAAATGGCCCTCATCTCGCCACATTAAATATCGACCTGCTTAACACCGAGAAACGCGATACAAAAATGACTGACCTGATCCAGCGGTGGAAAGACAATACGGGCGAGCTGCCCAATGTTCTCAATATCCAATATAAGGAACCCAAAGCCGGCCCAGCCGGACGCGCCATTCATATCCGTCTGAGCGGTCAGAATCTGGAAGAACTGTCGCGGGCTTCATGGGATATCCAGAACCGGCTCAGGGGTTATGACGGGGTTAATAATCTGCTGGATGACCTTCGTCCGGGCAAACCGCAATATAGCATCAGACTTAAAGCGGGCGCACTGGCCGCCGGAGTCACGTCTCGATCCATAGCGGCTCAACTGCGCTCGGCCTATCTGGATGTTAAAATCGCCGAGATTTATCAGGGACGCGAATCTTATGAAATCATTGCCAAGCTGAATAGCCCGCTTGATAAAGCATTAGGTGATTTTGATAATTTCACCGTTTTTTCAAACACTGGACAGGCCATTCCCCTCAACAGCGTTGCCATCATAACCGAAAGCCGTGAATTTTCGCGGATCGGCCATATCAATCATCAACGCACCGTCAATATATACGGCGATGTGGATGCGGATATTTCCAATACTTCGGAAATCATCGCCAGCGTGGAAAAATATGCGGCGACCCTGAAGCAAAATTATCCGGAAATAATGTTTAATTTCAAAGGCGAGGTGGAAAATGGCACCGAAACCAGAATGTCTATCCTATCGGGCTTCGGCCTTGGCGTATTTGGCGTCTTTCTATTGCTCAGTATGCAATTTCGCAATTACCGCGAACCGCTGATCGTTATGATCAACATACCCCTAGCCCTGATCGGGGCCATATGGGGTCATTTGATTATGGGGATTGATTTCACTTTGCCGAGCATGATCGGCTTTGTCTCTCTGGCAGGAATTGTGGTCAATGATTCAATCCTGCTGGTGGAGTTTGTCAAATTCCGGGTGGCCGACGGCATGGTCTTTCATGATGCCGCGCGACAGGCTGTCTTTGACCGTTTCCGCGCCATCTTTCTCACCTCTGTCACCACCATCGCCGGAATGTCCCCGCTATTATTTGAAACCAGCAGCCAAGCCCTGATCCTTGTGCCACTGGTCACCAGCATTGTATTTGGTATGTTAACCTCGACCGTTTTGATCATGCTGGT
>JAGLJX010000142.1 GCA_023142175.1 Emcibacter sp. | reverse complement strand
CAAAAACATCCACAACCTGATCTTGTCTTTACTTGATATGGTTGGTAAAGTGGTCATATTCTTAAAGAGACCCTAACCCCAACTATGACCGAGCCGCTTTTTAATTTTCCTGATCCTTTTGAGGTTCTATCCCGCCTGCCGGCACTGGTGGTCGGCCCAAGTCACGGCACGATCCTGACGCCCGACGGCGAAGTGGTGGAATATGACTTACGCGATCTGAAAAAAATCATCCGGGATCAGGCCTTCCTGATCTGTAATCAGCGTGTGATATCCAAGCGGCTTGGCAAAGTTACTTTCCGGGCGTTTGATATATTGGAGCTTTTTGCCTTTATCCGGCCCGCAGAATTCTGCCTGCCCCTGCCATTTGGTCTGAAAGAAGCTCTGAATTTTCAGGGCATCGCGGACAGTCAGGAAGATGATGCCCTTGTGCTTTTACAATCCGCAAATAAATTGTTTCAGGAACTCACAGCACCAGATTATGGCTTTGCTGAGGGCGCGGCAGCAAGTGCAAAAGCACTGGCTCAGGCTGGATGGAACTGGGGGCCGCTAATTCTCGGTGGTCTTGGTATTGAGGAAAAGAGCCCGGACTATCATGTGTGGAACCACCTGCCCGAATGGCAGGAAGCCGCGCCACAACCGCCACCCGGTATCGAACCGGTAAGCGATGCAGAAAGCCTCGCCCGTCTCCATGACCTGTTGGGGCCGGACGCTGAAGAACGCCAAAGTCAGAAAGACTATGCCGCCCTGACCGCGCAGGCCTTTGCCCCGCCGGAAAATGACGATGAGCCAAGGTTTATTCTTGCGGAAGCCGGAACCGGTATCGGCAAAACTCTGGGCTATATCGCCCCGGCAAGCCTATGGGCCGAAAAAAATGACGGTACGGTCTGGCTGTCCACCTATACCAAAAACCTGCAACGGCAGCTGGATCAGGAGATGGATAAGCTCTATCCCGATCCCAAAATAAAAAAGACCAAAGTGGTCATCCGCAAGGGCCGGGAAAATTATCTGTGCCTGCTGAACCTTCAGGAGTTGTCACAGGGCGCCGCGCAGCCAGAGGGCCGCATTCTGCTTGGGCTGGTGTCCCGCTGGACGCGCTACAGTCGGGACGGCGATATGATCGGCGGCGACTTTCCCGCATGGCTTGGTGAAAACTTTGGCGGCAACCGCCTCAGCCAACTGACCGACAGGCGCGGCGAATGTGTCTATTCCGCCTGCGCCCATTACCGCAAATGCTTCATCGAAAAGGCCCAGCGCAATGCCAAAACCGCCGATCTTGTCATTGCCAATCACGCCCTTGTCATGGTGCAATCTGCCACCCGTCACGGCGAGTCCGATCTGCCGACCCATTATGTTTTTGATGAGGGCCATCATCTTTTTGATGCCGCCGACAGTGCCTTCTCCGCCCATCTCACCGGACAGGAGGCCCTTGAATTGCGCCGCTGGATCAGGGGCGCCGAAGAATCCAGACGGCGCGGCAAAGGCTTAAAAGGCCGGGTCGAAGATCTGATCAGTGATGATGATGATGCCCGACGCCTGTTGGAGCAGGTTATCACCGCCGCCCGCTGCCTGCCCGCCGATGGCTGGCATGGCCGGATCATGGATGAAGATGCCTTTGGCCCGACAGAAAAATTTTTAGAACTGGTGCGAAAACAGATTTTTGCCCGCAGTGGTGGCTCTGACAGTTATCACAGTCTGGAAACACCCGCGAGCCAGATCAGCCCCGACCTGCTCACCGCCGCAGATGAACTTCATGTGGCCTTTGGTGATCTGATACTGCCCCTGAAAAAGCTAGGCATCGCGCTACTTAAAAAACTTGATGATGAAGCGGCGGAGCTGGACAGCAATCTGCGTTCGCGGCTCGAATCCGTAGCCCGTACCCTGAAACGGCGGGCTGAAACCATTGCCGATGGCTGGATGCCCATGTTGGTCAGCCTGAAGGGTGAAAAAAACGAGAATTTCACCGACTGGTTTGAACTGGACCGCCTTCAGGGGCGCGAGGTTGATTGTGGTATGTATCGCCATTGGATCGACCCCAGCCTGCCGTTTGTGGAAACGGTGGTCAAGCCGGCTCACGGCGTGGTGATTACCTCCGCCACCCTGCGCGACCGTACCGATAGTGATAACCCCGACATCGAATGGCATGCGGCAGAGGTCCGCACCGGAGCGGCCCATATGATCAGCCCGCCGCGCCGCCAGAGCCTGAAATCACCGTTTAATTACGCCGAGCAAAGCCGCATATTCATCGTCAATGACATGAACCGCCGCGACCTTGACCAACTTGCCGCCGCTTACCGGGAACTGATGCTCAGCTCAGGGGGTGGCGCGCTGGGTATCTTCACCGCCATCAGCCGACTTCGGGCGGTCCACGCACGGCTTGTGGGTCATATGGAGCAGAACCATATCCCGCTTTATGCCCAGCATGTGGACCCGATCAATGTAGCCACTCTGGTGGATATTTTCCGCGAGCTTGAGGATAGCTGCCTTTTGGGGACGGATGCGGTTCGGGACGGGGTTGATGTGCCGGGGCCATCGCTGCGGCTTTGCGTGTTTGACAAGGTGCCGTGGCCGCGGCCAACCATCCTGCATAAATCCCGGCGCGAAAGATTCGGCAAACAAACCTATGATGATCTGATCACCCGGCTTAGGCTAAAACAGGCTTATGGTCGGCTGATCCGCAGGCAAACAGACAAAGGCGTCTTTGTCATGCTCGACGGGGCCACGCCGACCCGCCTGCTTACCGCCTTTCCCGAAGATGTCATAGTCGAACGTATCGGCCTTGCCGAAGCAATCCGTAAAACACGGGAATTTCTGTCCGACTAAACTTTATCTTTATAACGCTCGCTTTTGGGCCGGCTATGGTCTGACATATTGCCCTTTTCGCCCAAAAAATAAGGTTTCCATAAGGCGATGCCGACCGGAACCGCTATATTGAGCGCGAAGGCCGTGACCATCAGGGTATAGAATACTTCTTGGGTGATAATATTATTCTGCACATAGGCAATATCCATCACCACAAAGGCAAGCTCAGCCCGCCCCAGCATACCAATGCCGATCAGAACACTTTCACGCCAGACAAAACCGCCGGTATATTTAGCCGCCGCCGCCGCCGAGATGATCTGTGAGAATAACAGACCCGATGTGAGAATAATCGCATGGGGCATAATGGTTATGAAAAGCTCCATATCAAAAATAATCCGGGTGCCAAGCTCAACAAAAAACACCGGCCCAATCCATGAGAAGGCCACATTATCAATGATTTTCTTGGTATTCTGATAATGATCCACATTGGGGCTATTACGGAATTTGAAATATTCCTCTTTCAGGATCAGTCCCGCCATATAGGCCCCGACCGCCGGATGAAACCCAAACTCATGAGCCAGAAGCCCCGCAAGGATCGCCACCAGCAACACGGTCAGGGTGGTATTTTCCCCCTTGCCAAAGGATAAGAGCTGCTTCACCCCTTTACCACCGATAAAGGGCAGTTTGGAAAAGAACCTGTTGTTGTTTTCTGGCAATATAAAGACGCCCACGAAGGTGATGATGACAAAGAATGCCGCCGCCTTACCGGCAATCTCCGCAATACCCCAAACGGTCAACATGGCCTCGCCCGTGGCAATAGGTACCAAAATGGCGACAAAAACCAGAGACGCAATGTCATCCAGTATCGCTGACGTCATGATACCTTTAGCAGCCAGCGTTTTATTCAGTCCGGCAGATTTCAGGGACACCATGGTTAGTGACACCGCCGTCGCCGTCATCGCAAGGCCGCACATTATTGAAATATTAGTGTCATTCCAGAAATATTCCGCCATGCTATAAGCGGTAAAGAAAGGCGCCAAGGCCCCGAACAGCGCAATACCCCAACTGCGTT
>JAGLJX010000141.1 GCA_023142175.1 Emcibacter sp. | reverse complement strand
CAAGGGGCCGAAGCGTTCAATGATTATCCACGCAAAGGGCAGGGCCGCCAGTGACCCCATGGTTCCCGGTGCCTTGGGGGCTAAACCAGAATAAAACCATGTGGCAAGAACTAAGGCCGGATGGAGGGGGGATTTAGACCATTTATCAACAAACATATATTTTCCCTATTCTTTTCCCTATTCTGGCAAACGGATTGTGACAATGGCCTGAGCCGCGATGCCTTCGCCCCGTCCGGTGAAGCCAAGCTTTTCCGTTGTCGTTGCCTTGATGCTAATCCTTGTGGGGACAAGTTCGAGAATTTCGGCGATATTATCCCGTATAGCCTGAACATGAGGGTTGATTTTCGGGGCTTCACAGATGATTGTTAAATCAATGTTTGAAATGATACCTTGCTTTTCTTTCAATAACTTATCGGCGTGTCTTAAGAATATATCTGAACTTGCACCCTTCCATTGCGCGTCACTTGGCGGGAAGTGGGTGCCGATATCGCCATCCCCTATGGCACCGAGAAGCGCATCTGTCAGGGCATGCAGGGCCACATCGGCATCCGAATGGCCTTTCAGTTGTTTGTCGTGGGGGATGGCAATGCCGCCCAGTATAACCCGATCACCCGTTTCAAAGGCATGGACGTCTAGCCCTTGCCCAGTACGGATGTCGGTTAAATTTTCCTTGATCATATCTTCTGCCTTTTTAAGGTCTTGCATGGTGGTGATTTTGAAGTTTCTCTCGTCGCCCAGAATGGTCAGTACCTGAATACCGCAGGCTTCTGCAATAGCGCTGTCATCGGTAAGCTCTATGCTGTCCTTAAGTTTCTGGGCTACTCTTTTGTGCGCCATGAAGATCATTTTATAGCGAAATGCCTGCGGTGTTTGGGCGCGGGCCAGTGTATTGCGATCAGCGGTTTGCTTAATCTTGTCGTCAATTACCACCTTCATCGTGTCCGTTACAGGCAGGGTCGGGATGACAGCACCATGCTTTGCGGCCTCGATGATTATATTTTCTATCTGATTTGTTGTAATGAACGGTCTGGCTGCATCATGAATTAACACAAGATCAGGCTCATAACTCCCCAAGCTCTGCAACCCCGCCATGACAGACTGTTGCCGGGTCGCCCCGCCATTCACCGGAGGCAGGATGTCTAAGCCTTCTATCGCTTCTTGATAAAGCTCATGATCGTCTTCATGGATAACGGTGCGTATCAGGTCAACATATGGTACTTTCAAAAACGCATTTATGGCGTGTTTCAAGATACTTTTACCGCCGAGCGATATATATTGCTTTGGCATATCTGCGCCAACCCTATGCCCTTTTCCTGCAGCAACTATTAAAACAGCGACCTTCATACATATGTTCCGTTTGTCTTTTGATACTGAAAACTACCACCTCATTATGGTAAAGTCTGTATTTTTCTTGCACCAATTGCTCTTTGACCTATTGCGGCTTTTCCTGTATGTTACTGCCTGATATTGATTAAAGATTAATCATTTGTGTAAATTGCTTAAATATTAGACACCATTATGCGAAATATGAAAATAAATATCGGGCCGATTGCGCTTGAAGACCCTGTGTTGCTAAGTCCTATGGCGGGGGTAACGGATTTGCCTTTCCGACGACTGGTTAAGCGCTTTGGTGCCGGACTTGTTACGTCGGAAATGATTGCCAGCCAAGCCATGATCCGCGACCATAAACGTACTCATAAGATGGCCTATGCCGAGAGCGATGAATATTTGATGTCGGTGCAGCTTGCCGGCTGTGATCCTGATATGATGGCGCTTGCCGCAAAGATGAATGAAGACAAGGGCGCACAGATCATTGATATCAATATGGGCTGTCCGGCCAAAAAAATTGTTGGTAACTATGCCGGGTCTGCTTTGATGCAGGATCTGGGCGAGGCCAAAAAGATATTGGTGGCTGTGGTTGAAGCGGTGCAGGTACCTGTAACCCTCAAAATGCGTACCGGATGGGATATTACCAACCGCAATGCGCCGGAACTGGCCCATATTGCCGAGGATGTCGGTATCAAGATGGTCACGGTTCATGGTCGCACCCGTAACCAGATGTATAAAGGCAGTGCGGACTGGAGTTTCATCGGCGAGGTTAAGGATGCCGTTGCTATTCCAGTGATAGCCAATGGTGATATTGTCACCTGTGCGGATGCTCGCGAAGCTCTGCGGCAATCCGGGGCAGATGGGGTGATGATCGGTCGCGGGGTATATGGCAAGCCGTGGTTTCTGTCACAGGTCATTCATTATTTGAAGACCGATGAAATACTGCCTGATCCGACTCTGGCGGATTTAAAGCATATCGTGCTGGATCATTATCAGGCCATGATAGATCATTACGGCGAAGATGCGGGTAAGAAAATCGCCAGGAAGCATATCTCATGGTACACTAAGGGGTTGCGGGACAGTGCGTTTTTCCGCCAGCAGGTCAACCGCATGAGTGATGCGTTACAGGTTCGGC
>JAGLJX010000140.1 GCA_023142175.1 Emcibacter sp. | reverse complement strand
CAGCAATATACATCGTAAGAGCCAGAACGAAAAAGGCGGATTTCGGTCCAACCATGAGCTTTTTCATCGGCTCAACCATTATTTGGGCCGCACCTTGAGATTGTAATGCTTTTAACATTGCCGCCATGAGCGCAATAACAAGCATAATATCAAAAAGCTCGTTACCGGCATTTAACAGTGCCCTAAAGACGACCTGAACCGCAGAAATAATCATATTCAGAATGCCGTCATCTTTTTGATAAGCGGTCATGGCCAGTATGAAAGTTCCTATTATTGACGGGATAATTACGCCTTTTCGGAACCCTATGGAAACGAAGATGGAAAGAACGACCAATAAAAAGACCAAATGAGAAGTGGTTAAAGCTACTTGTTCCATGTTTTCCCTACAATAAATTTATAAGCCAAATATTTGTTTTTTAAATAACACTTGTGTTATCTACTTATTCCAATTTTTTATTAATCTGATATATTGGTAATAAGCATACTATAAACTGTATACAGTATACAGCGAATATGGTATAATGAGCAAGTAATTAATTGGAATAATTAAGGGTGAATGAGTATTGGCAGATTCTAAGACAGTAGCATGGGCAGATGTTGGCGAGAAACACCAATCATTGAACGATAGAATTTATAAAGCTCTGCGCGAGGCAATTTTTCGTGGAGATTATAAACCCGGTGAAAGATTAACAGAACCCGGCCTTGCAAAGCTATTTGGGGTTTCAAGAAACCCTATTCGAGAAGTGCTGCGCAAACTTCAGAGCGAGGGTATTGTCGAAATCCCCCCCCGTAAGAGTGCGCGTGTAGCAGTATATACGGTTGAAGAAATCGAAGAAATCATCGAACTTAGAGCAGAACTTGAAGGATTAAGTGCCCAATTTGCCGCCGGACGTTTAACTGATGACACCATTGAGAATTTTCAGGATCTACTTGATGCCGGGAATAAAGCAGTTGAGGAAAACGATATACCCAAACTAAGCGAGTATAATGAAGAGTTTCATTCTCTGTTATCTAGTTCAGGCAAAAACCGATTTTTAGTGGATTATATTTCTATCCTTCGTGAAAGAACCTTATGGCTGTTTGACAAAGTCAAAGGTGATCGCAGCATTGTTTCTTGGAAAGAGCATGTCGGCGTACTTGAAGCAATCATGTCATCAGACCGAAAGCTAGCAGCCTTGCTTAATGCCCGACATGTAAGAAAGATCGGGGCCGAAGTCTTAAAAGTGATCGGTGAGGATAATGGTGCTGGCTGAAACCGGCTATGTTGAAGCTGATCAGTTAAATCATATCTTTTGGTGCATATAATCCGGCTGCTTTGTTAACGAGACGCTTTCCGGCTTCCAAAGCACCTTTTGCATATGAATCCAAGGTATGTACCGTAAACTTAAGGTCAATTTCTGAAGCTCCTAAATTTAAAATTAAGGAATTGATGCCGACAGTTATAAGGCATTTACCTACTCATCTGCTTGCGCCATAAATAATCACTCTCATATGATTTCCTATTTTTTTACTAGTTTATTTTTAATAAAAAAACCCCGATAATATTATCGGGGTTTCAGTGGGATGAGGGAGGTGGTAGACAACCTCCCTCCAAACCGTTATGTGCGATGCTAGAAGTCGAAACTTACTTTTGCATAATAGAAACCGCCAGCAATACCACCAGGTGATGTTGTTGGATATTTGGAACCAAGGATGAAGTCCCAAGGGTTCAAATCAGGGAAGCTGTTTAATACATTATCAGCACCCACTACGATTTCAACCTTATCAGTCACATTGTATGCGGCCTGTACATCAAGCGATACTTGTGCGCCGGAATCAATCCGAAGTCCAAGAGCATTCACGTGCAATTCAGTGAATGAACTATAGTAGTTGGCCCGTACATGTGCACGCCAGTTATCGGCACTGTGTTTCAATGTCAGATTACCCTTAAACTTAGGGTTATTCTCTTCCAATTGAACAACACGTCCTTCACTCAACAGTTCGTTAGGATCTGTTGGGTCAAAGGATGTTACTTCTGTGCTTGTCCAGTTACCGGCAAGAACCATTTCAGTGCTACCGTTATCTGAAACATTCAGAGGAACAGTCGCAACAATGTCCAGTCCTTGAGTTGTGGTGCTAAAATCGTTTGTAAAGAAACGGAAGCTACCAAAACCAGCTGCTGCGGCGAAACCCTCAGCAATAAGGTCAGTTCTTTGTTGATCTGTCAGTGACTGACTGGCGGATTGTGTAAGACGATCATCCATTGAAATACGATAGTAATCTACAGTAAGGTCAAGAAGATCACCATTGTAAACAAAACCAACAGAGAAGCTTTTGGATGTTTCAGGTACTAGCTGTTTACCACCGACGGCTACGGCTACCGGGCTCGTAGCTGGAATAACACCTGATTCAATAAGGTCACCATCAGGGGAGATTTCAGTTGTAAGCGCGCTGAACTGTTGCTGTCCAGGTGTTGGTGCATGGAAGCCTGTTGCATAACTTGAACGAATACCAAATTCTTCGGTAACATGATAAAGGCCAGTAACTTTATAAGTTACTTTACTACCCATGTCTGTGAAGTCTTCGTAACGAACCGCAGCACCCAGAACCAACTCATCTGTAACATCTGCTTCTAAATCAAGATAAAAAGCGATATTGCTACGGTCAAAGTCACCGGCAATGCTGGGGGAGAAACCGGGGAAGGCTTCTTCACCAATCAGGAAGCCCTGATCTGCAAGAATACCAGCCTGCCATGATGCAGGTTCGCCAGCTACAATTGTAAAGCTCTCTTTATGCCATTCAAAACCACCAGCAACGTTCAATGGTGATGCCAGTCCCTGAACTTCCACAGGATATGAAAGGTCAACATTCACACTGGCTTCAGTTTGAATTCTGTCACCAAGGTTATTAAATGTTGTTGGTGAAAGTGAACCCATGCTTGGATTTGGAACATTATCAACATTAAAGGCTAGAAGGTTACGACCACCATTCAGGCTAATATCATATATCATGCCGCTTTCTAATTCACCACGAAGGCCAACAGCGCCAGAAAGGTCAGTCAACTTACTGCCAAAGAACGGCGTATAACCACCGGGGAAGTCTTCAAGAGCTGAATAACAGTTTGGATCCGCAAAGACGGCTGCGAGGCGGGCATCCGCATCAGCTGCGCCAACAGCGATAGGTGTATTAACAACACCAGTACCACCAAAATCAATACCACCATCACAGGTGATGCCATCATTCGGTGTCATATCACCAATAAGATAGTTTCCGCCATCGTCATCATCTGTAAACACACCGAAACGGCCTGTTGGATTACGATAGAAGAAGTCACTGGCTGTTTTTCTTTCTGAATAACCGCCGAAGAAATAGAATTCGCTATTATCGCTGGAAGCAGCAGCCATATTTACAAATAACTTCAGATCATCATCGATCTGTGGCGCACCAAAACGCGTTGCAGGAGCAGGAACAGCGGTATTGCCGCCATCGATCAATGCCTGTGCATCACCACGTTGGTTGGCGCGTGTTGTCATTTCGCTTTCTCTGAATTCAGCACTAAATCTTACGAAGCCTGAATCACCAATCGGCATACCATAAGTGGCTGCAATCTGGTATGTATCGCCGTCACCTTCATAAGTGCTGCCATATTTTGCTTCAATAGTTCCGCCTTCTGGGCTGTCATTCATAACAAAATTCATGACACCAGCGATAGCATCGGAACCATATTGAGCCGCCGCACCATCACGCAGAACCTGTAGCTGCTTTAAAGCAATCGTAGGGATGGATGAAAGGTCTGGACCTTGCGAACCATCTGAAATACCACCAGAGAAAGTAGGGATATCAGCGGCCCGATGGCGCCGTTTGCCATTTACCAAAATTAATACATGGTCAGGAGACAGGCCGCGCATACTGGCTGGGCGAACACTGGTAGATGTACCGCTAAGGGGGTTGTCATTCACATTTAAAGAAGGAACAGAAGTTCTCAACATATTAGTGATATCAACACTGCCCTGATCTTTAAGGCTATCAACAGGGATAATGTCAACAGGTACAGGTACGTCCGAAGCAGATCTGCCCGGTCTGCGCGAACCCGTAATTGTTATTTCTTCAATAACTTCTGAAGCGGCTGCTTCAGTAGCTTCCTGTGCGTATACTGCATGGCTGGACATGGCTGTGCCGGCCAAAAGTAACATTAAAGTATGGTTGATTTTCTTTGCAGCTTTGGGGCTGGCAATCGTATTTGTAGTTAAGCTTTTATTGCTGATGATCGACATAGTAGACGAACTCCCTAAGGTTATGTTTAAAATGTACTCGGGTATAAATCAAGCAAACTACCCTGAAGAAAATTTAGGCCTTGCTAATAAATACCCTTAAAGTAGGCTTTCCCGTATCCCAGACTTTTATCTGTTGATATTCTGCATACTGTATACAGTTTTAAAATAATGTCAATTAAGATAGTTTTCTTCAAATATTCTTTACCCATAATACTGTAAAGTCGTAAAGCTATAGTTTTTGAAATGCTGAACAATAACAATAAGTTAATGCGACAAATGGAAATGATAATTAATTTTGAAGTTATTTTGCGGTTTTCTTAATAATAAAATATTGTCTACAGTATTCTATATGTAAAATAAAAAAACGCGGAGGATATCTAACCAGAAAACGAACCTCATCAAGGGATATGTATGCGCAGGGTAATATCAATCTATATAAGAAGCTAATAATATTAGTAAATTGCTGTTTCGTATAAACTTTTAATACTAATAGATGTGGCTGAACTGTTATGAATATAGCTAATATAATTGATAGCATAATGGTTATATTTTTAATTTGTCGACGTGTTTTTTATTGCCTAAACATCGATTCGTTCGGCTTTTCCGTTGAGGAATATGCCAACAGTTCATTACAATATGTAATGAACTGTTGAGTATTCGTAGTTTGCTATCTCTGTTTATTTCTTGTTCTATGTTTGTAGAGAATGTACTTGTTTAGGCAGTAGATAGCCGGATTGTCGTTGAATAGTAGAGTGAATTAAGGAAAAATTGATGTTAGATAATGTATTAACGCAAGACATAG
>JAGLJX010000014.1 GCA_023142175.1 Emcibacter sp. | reverse complement strand
GCTCGCAGTTGCCGCCGCGCTCAGCGGCCAGATCCACGATGACGGCGCCGGACTTCATGCTCTCAACCATCGCGCGCGTGATGAGCCGCGGGGCGGGACGCCCCGGGATCAGCGCGGTCGTTATAACGATGTCCTGGTTCTTGATATGCGATGCGACAAGCTCGGCTTGCTTCTTCTGATATTCGGCTGACATGGGCTTGGCATAGCCGGCCGCCGTTTGCGCCTGCTTGAACTCCTCATCCTCAACCGCGACGAACTTGGCCCCGAGTGAAGCGACTTGCTCCTTCGTGGCCGGGCGCACGTCTGTGGCCGTGACTTGTGCACCCATTCGGCGTGCCGTCGCAATCGCCTGCAACCCCGCGACGCCCACGCCCATAATGAAAGCTTTAGCGGCGGGAACCGTGCCCGCCGCTGTCATCATCATGGGGAAGGCGCGGGAGAATTCCTGTGCTGCATCAATGACCGATTGATAACCCGCCAGATTCGACTGAGAGGATAAAACATCCATGCTTTGTGCGCGGGTGATGCGTGGCATGAATTCCATGGCAAAGGCGGTTATATTGCCCGTGGCATAGGCATCAACTAAAGCGCGGTCTGCAAAGGGAGATAAAACAGCGGCTAAAATGGCGCCGGACTTGATCAGGGCCAATTCATCGGGTAGGGGGCTTTGGACTTTGAATATGACATCAGCATCGTCATAGGTCGCGGCGGCGTCTGTGGCTATTGTTGCGCCGGCAGCGGCATATTCACTGTCGGGAATACTGCTCATGAGACCTGCACTCGTTTCCATATGGACATCAAACCCCAACGAGATAAGTTTTTTGACCGTGTCCGGAGTTGCGGCAACACGGCGTTCGTGTTCCCTGCGTTCCTTTGGTATTGCAAGCTTCATGTGCTTTCCTCCCTATGTTATTCTATTTCATCAATTAATTCGCTAATCATATTTAGTCCGGTTGCCCAGAAATCAGGGTTGCCAGCATCAAGTCCAAATGGTTTTAAGAGTTCCTTGTGTCGTAGACTTCCTCCCGCACACAACATATCAATATATTTTTTTTGAAAGCCCTCAGGCTGTTGTTGATAGGTTGCGTAAAGGGAGTTTACCAGACAATCACCAAAAGCATAGGCATAAACGTAAAAAGGTGAATGAATAAAATGGGGGATGTAGCACCAGAAGTTTCGGTAGCTGTCATCAAGGCGAATAGCATCGCCCAGACTCTCTTGCTGAACTGCCATCCAAATGTCGCCAAGATCATCGGTGGATAGTTCTCCGTTTTTGCGGGCGGCATGAACTCTGGCCTCAAAATCGAAAAAAGCCACCTGACGGACAACCGTATTGAGCATATCTTCGACTTTGCCCGCGACCATGATTTTTCTTTTGCGGCTATCCTGTTCTTTGGATAATAAAGACCGGAAGGTGAGCATTTCACCAAAGACACTGGCCGTTTCTGCCAGTGTCAGCGGCGTATCGGACAGAAGTGGCCCCTGCGGCCCCGCCAATATCTGATGCACACCGTGACCAAGCTCATGGGCCAGCGTCATGACGTCACGGGTCTTGCCAAGGTAATTCAACAATAAATAAGGATGGGCGCTGGGGACTGTCGGGTGAGCAAAGGCACCCGGTGACTTGCCATTGCGCACGGGCACATCTATCCAGTCATTGTCAAAAAACCTTTGTCCGACCTTTGCCATTTCCGGCGAAAATTCATCATATGCCTCCAAAACAATTTTAATGGCATCGGGCCATTGATGTATTTGGTCATTGCCGTCAGGCAGGGGCGCATTACGATCCCACCAGTCCAGCTTGTCCTTGCCAAACCATTTGGCCTTCATCTTGTAATAGCGGTGTGACAGGCGCGGATAAGCGTCTTTTACTGCCCCGACCAAGGCATCAACAACTTCTTTCTCCAGTTGGTTTGAGAGATGGCGGGATGATGTGGGGTCGTCAAATTTACGCCAACGATCCTCGATCTCTTTGTCCTTAGCAAGTGTGTTGGTGATATGAGTAAACAGGCGAATATTTTTATTGAATGTGGTGGACAGACAGTCTGCGGCAGCTTTGCGTCTGTCGGCCTGAGCATCGGACAGATAATCCAGTGCCTGTTCCGTGCCAACGGAGCGTGTCTCTCCTGTGGCCGGATCCGTATAGCCAAATTTCAGGTCTGCCATGGTTTCATCGAACAGACGAACCCATGCGGCGCGTCCAGCAACGGATTTCTCCAGAAGAAGCTCTTCCAGCTTATCATCCAACTGGTGTGGGCGATATTGACGGATGCTGTCAAACCACGGGCGATAGCGGGCCAAGGGAGTTGATTGTCCCAACCATTTGTCAATTTTAGTTTCTTCTAAACGATTTATTTCAAGCGTATAAAACAGCAGCTTTGTGCTGATCTCAGTTATTCTCTCATGGCAGGACTGGTAAAATTTTGATATTTCCCCATCAATAACATCTCCGGCATGAAGCAGCCCTGCATAGCTCATGACCCGCCCCATAATTTCTTCCATAACCTCATATTCGGTTACAGAATTCAGAATTTCTTGCGCCGAGAGTGCGCCAAGTTTCCCTTTATAGTTTTTGGCAAAGTTTTTGGCGAGCTTTTCAAGGCTGTCATGGTCCCGTTTCAGTTCAGGACAATCCATTGCGGTATAGAGGTCTGATAAATCCCACAGGGGCAGGAGAGATGTGTCGAGCGAGGTCATAATAGCCTTTATGTTATTGGTAATTTTTATATAGGTTCCAATATCATAAATTAAAGGATGAAGTGCAATGACAAAGTTACTTCTGATGGTAGCAGGCTATTAAAATTAAAAAAAACATTTGATATTGGGTTTGAATTTGCCAATATGACCCAATTACAAAAAAGGAGGTATCTTATTATGATTTATTTGGTGGCAATACTTATTCCCCCGCTGGCATTACTTCTCGAGGGAAAAATATTTCAGGCGATCATCAATGCCGTATTCTGGTTATTGGGATTGATATTTTTTATTCTTGGCGGATTCTTGGTATTGGGCATTACGATTATCCATGCGATTATCGTCGTGCATGGGGCGCGGTCTGATGCCCGCACCCAGAAGATTGTTGACGCTATTAATTCCAATAAGGAAGATTAGCCGCGTAGCATACCCAATGCGTGAGCATATAGATCGACAAGGGCTTCTTGTTCTTGTCGGTCGTGGTCTTCCATTTTTCTCATTCTGACAATCTGACGCAGAACTTTTGCGTCGAATCCCGATGATTTAGCCTCGGAATAGACATCCTTGATGTCATCCGCATAGTTTTTCTTTTCTTCTTCCAGTCTTTCAATACGTTCGACAAAAGAACGCAATACATCCTGTGCGATACCACCAACATCGGTCATAAATTTTGCTCCAATTTAAAATGAAGACGCACAATATCCACCTCTGCGGAGCTTGGCAACAGTAAATAAAATAATTACATTTTCTCGTTTTTCTTCAGGCTTTCATCCATGAGTTTTAATTGCTCATCGGTTGCTTTTGTCTGATATTTTTCTACCCATTCTGCGTAAGGCATACCATAGATAATTTCGCGGGCTTCGGACTTGTCGATTGTGACGCCTTTTTCCTCTGCTGCGTCCTGATACCAGTTGGACAGGCAATTACGGCAAAAGCCGGACAGGCCCATAAGGTCTATATTCTGGGCATCTGTACGTTTGGAAAGATGGGATAAAAGCCTTCTGAAAGCAGCGGCTTCGATTTCGATACGGGTTTGGTTATCCATTTATAGTCTCCATTAATATTTTTTTATGCTTCTTATGTGTGTGTTTCGGGTAATTTCTTCCAGATCACTGCTCAGAATATCGGCCCATTTATCTATGCCTTGCGGGTTAGAAACTTCATCCTGCCGGATTTCGATGGTCACATGGGGGACACCATGATCATTGCCGTGCCGCATCATGGTAAAAAATAAATTCTGTCCGGAATATGGTTCATTATCACCCACATTATATCCCCGTGTCATCAGGCTTTTGATCAGCGCTTGTGCCAGTCGCGGATCTTTGTTCCATAACATACCCGCATGCCAAGGACGGCTATATCCGTTCATATTTGGGGTAAAGCTGTGCATGCCGCATATTAATGGCACATTACCGGAGGAAGTTTTGGTCTTAACCAGTTCTTCCGCGCGGTTATGAAAGGAATGATAATATTTATTCTTGCGGTTTTCGACTTCTGCCTGAGAGAGATTTTGATTGCCGGGGATTGGAATGTTGTCACTTGCCTGAGGAATCAGGGTTGCATGATCTTCTTCCCGGTTGGGATCAATGAGCAGCCTTGAGAATGTAGCAATAATGGCGGGGGCATCAAGTCGCTCCGACATTTGCCGGGTCAGTTGTTCCATGCCTATATCCCATGCAATATGCTTGTCTAGAAAATCACTTTCAAGCCCCAGATTATCATACTCTTGTGGGATATAATTGCTGGCATGTTCACAAATTAATATGATATTAGCCATGCCCTTGGGGTTAAGGACTTCAAAGCTGTGGTTTGGGCCATAATTTGATTGTAAATTCATAAATATGATGCAATTCTGTAGAAAATCTGTCCGCTGAATATCTAATATTTAAGGGCTTAAATAAAAAAAGCAATATATGTCGGGAATTTTCATGAAAATTAGAATTTTGAAATGCACGAAGCAATTTTGGAGCGTGGTTTGTCTTGCTCTGGTTTTTATAGCGCCTTCTGTGGCTGCAAGTACGGCGGTGGGGGATTGCCAGGATAAGCTGAAATGCAATTCTTCATGGGTGGCCGTTGGAAAGAAACAACAAAAACAGATATATGCCTTTGCCGAGGATTATAAGACATTTATCGGCAAGGCCCGTACGGAACTATCCTTTGTAGTAGAGGCGGTAAAATTTGCTAAAAACAATGGCTTCCAACCTCTCAAGGCTAATTCTCCTATGACAGCGGGGGCGCGTTATTATGATATTAACCGGGATCGAGCCATAACTTTTATAGTCATTGGGCAGGACGGGTTGGAGAGCGGGCTTCATGTGGTTGGCGCACATATTGATTCTCCGCGTCTGGAGCTAAAGGGCCGTCCTCTGTACAGCAGTGGTGAATTCGCAATGTTTCAGACTAATTACCATGGCGGCATAAAGAATTATCAATGGACTAATGTTCCTCTTGCCCTTATGGGGCGGGTAGATAAAAAGGATGGCAAAACGGTTACTATTAATGTCGGACTAAAACCCGGTGACCCTATATTTATGATTGCTGATCTGTCGCCCCATACGGACCGGGGCTACAAGGATAAAAAAGTTAAAAATCTGATTAAAAAAGAAGACCTTGACCCAATCGTTGGCCATATTCCGGGTTTGAAAGGCGTTGAAACCAGTATTATGGACTATCTGAGTGTAACATAT
>JAGLJX010000139.1 GCA_023142175.1 Emcibacter sp. | reverse complement strand
TTCCGATCCATATTTATCCTTCCTGAACCTTTCGTCACTCCTGCCCCTTTCGTCACTCCTGCGGAGGCAGGAGCCTAGTCCTCTTAAGAAAAACTGGATTCCTGCCTTCGCAGGAAGGATAAATATGGATCGGAATGGCTAAGGAACAAATAGAATGACAATGGGTATACACTACCCCCTGCTCCCCAGAACCTCCAGCACCTTTGTGGCCGCTTCGGGGATGTTCGTTCCGGGGCCGAATATTGCGGCGACCCCCGCATCGTAAAGAAAATCGTAGTCCTGTGCCGGAATTACCCCGCCGCAGATCACCATGACATCACCCGCGCCCTGATCTTTCAGTTCGGCTACCAATTGGGGAATGAGGGTTTTATGACCGGCGGCAAGTGAAGACACGCCGATGATATGAACGTCGTTTTCTATCGCCTCGCGGGCGGCTTCATCGGGTGTCTGGAATAATGGCCCCACATCCACATCAAAGCCGATGTCGGCAAAGGCAGTAGCGATTACTTTAGCGCCCCTGTCATGGCCATCCTGCCCCATTTTGACCACGAGCATACGGGGTCGGCGACCTTCTTTTTCAGCAAAATCTTCAATGGTTTTCTGAATTTTTGCGAAGCCTTCGTCGTCTTTATAGGCGGAGCCATAAACGCCGGAAATGGATTTCACTTCAGCCCGATGTCGGTTAAATATTTTTTCCATAGCGTCCGAAATCTCTCCTAAAGAGGCCCTTGCCCGTGCCGCAACCACCGCAGCCGCCAACAGATTATCGTCGGCCTTTGCGGCATCTGTCAAGGCGTCGAGTGCTGCCTGACATTTTTCCTCGTCCCGTTCGGCTTTCATTTTGGTCAGCCGTGCTATCTGTGCTTCGCGCACTGCATCATTATCCACATTGAGGATATCAATATCATCCTCTTTTTCCAGACGGTATTTATTGACACCAACAACCACCTCTTCACCGCGATCAACACGGGCCTGTTTCAAAGCGGCGGCTTCCTCAATCTTCATTTTGGGCATACCGCTTTCCACGGCCTTTGTCATGCCGCCCATATCTTCAACTTCGGTGATTATTTTCCATGCTTCCTGCACCAGTTCGTTGGTCAGATGCTCCACATAATAAGAGCCGCCAAGGGGGTCAACCACATTACACATACCCGTTTCTTCCTGTAGAACAATCTGAGTATTACGGGCAATACGTGCCGAAAAATCGGTAGGCAGAGCGATGGCCTCATCAAGAGCGTTGGTATGGAGCGACTGGGTTCCGCCCAGCATGGACGCCATAGCCTCTACCGTGGTGCGGATAACATTATTGTAAGGGTCTTTTTCCGTCAGCGACACGCCGGAGGTCTGGCAATGGGTACGCAACATCATGCTTTTAGGGTTTTTAGCCCCGAAATTTTCCATAATTTGCGCCCAGATAGTTCTGGCGGCCCTTAATTTAGCCACTTCCATGAAGAAATTCATGCCCGTGGCAAAGAAGAAACTCAAGCGCGGGGCAAAGACATCTATATCCAATCCTTTTTTCAGAGCCGCACGGACATATTCCATACCATCTGCCAAGGTGAAAGCCAGTTCATGAAGCTGGGTCGCGCCTGCTTCCTGCATATGATAGCCGGAAATGGAAATGCTGTTGAATTTCGGCATTTCTGCGGTGGTATATTCGATAATATCGCCGATGATCCGCATACTCGGCTCCGGCGGATAGATATAGGTATTACGCACCATGAATTCTTTGAGAATATCATTCTGAATAGTACCGCTTAGGTCAGACCGATTGACACCCTGCTCTTCTGCGGCAACGATATAAAATGCGAGACACGGAATCACCGCTCCGTTCATGGTCATGGACACCGACATTTTATCCAGTGGGATTTGATCGAACAGGATTTTCATATCCTCAATACTATCAATGGCAACGCCAGCCTTGCCCACATCACCCTGTACGCGCGGATGATCGCTGTCATAGCCCCGGTGGGTGGCAAGATCAAAGGCCACGCTCAGCCCTTTTTGTCCTGCGGCGAGATTGCGGCGATAAAAGGCATTGGAATCCTCGGCAGTGGAAAATCCGGCATATTGGCGAATGGTCCATGGCCGACCAGTATACATACTACCGCGTACGCCACGGGTGAAAGGGAAAAAGCCCGGCAGGTTGTCTATGTGAGGAATATCCGACACATCCTCTGCGGTATAAAGCGGCTTAACGTCAATGCCTTCAGGGGTGTTCCATGTCAAGTCGCTGAGCGTACGCCCGCGAAGCTCTTTGGTAACAAGTTCCTGCCAGTCCGTAATGCTTTTCCGCTTGCCGTCAGTCATAATAATATCCGTTTACGCTTTAAGGTCTGTTCTATTGTGCGATGCAGTATGCATAAATGTTACCCGTGAGTAAAGTTTTTAGTTAGTCCTGAAATTTATCTGGTTGTTGCTTTTGTAATAACGTTATAGTCTGTTAAAAAATTATGGGATAAAATCATGAAAAAAATCATCTTGGCATTAGCAGTGTCTCTGTTTCTGTCCGGCGCGGCTTGGGCAGGAAATGCAGCAGAGAAATTCAAGAGAATACTTGATGACCACTGGACCAATACCCTTATTGAAAACCCTGCTTTTGCCTCACGACTGGGTATGCGCGAATATGACGGAAAGCTCTCTGAAAATAGTAAAAAAGCCAGAAACAGACGTCACGCATATAATGAGGAAACACTTGCACGCCTGAATAATATAAAACTCAGCGATCTGGATAAGGACAGCCTGCTCAATTACCAGATATTCAAACGCGGACGGGTAATGGAACAGGCAGCACACAAACATCCGGGCTATCTTTTTATCATTACCAACCGGGGTGGCTGGCATATATCATTCGCTCAGAATCCAGCGAATATGCCTTTTCTGGAGCTTGCCGACTATGAAAATTATCTGGGGCAGTTGGCAGATTACCCCCGTTATAACGCGGAAAATATAGCCGTTCTCACCCAAGCCGTGGTTAAGGGCTATACCCAATATTGCACATCCATGGAGGGCTATGAAACATCCATTTCCAGCCATATAGTGAATGATGTGAAAAAAAGCGCTTTTTATGGCCCCTTCAAAAATTTCCCCAAAAGGATGTCTGAAGACAAAAGACAGGAGCTAACAAAACGTGGGGTGGCATTGATCAAAAATGAAATCATTCCGGCTTATGAAAAATTTTATGAGTTTTACAATGAGACCTATGGCCCTAACTGTCGGAAAGCTGTTGGCGTCACCAGCCTTAAAGACGGGGATGATTATTATGCGCATCTGATCAGCCATTTTACCACCACCGAAATGACCCCTGATCAAATACATGAAAAAGGATTGAGTGAGGTCAAACGCCTACGAGCAGAAATGAGTAAAATCATTGAGAAGGTCAAATTTAAAGGCAGCTTCAAGGAATTTGTTACCTTCCTGCGCACCGACACGCGTTTTTATGCACAAACACCTGAAGATCTGATGGAAAAGGCGGCCCTGATCGCAAAACGCATGGATGGCCAGTTGCCAAAATTATTTGGTTTCCTGCCGCGCAATCCTTATGGCCTTAAGGAAATTCCGCTCGATATTGCCGAAAAAACCACGACCGCCTATTATATGCCCTCTAACGGCGACGGTAAGACGGCGGGCAATTATTTTGTCAATACATCTCTGCTGAAAACCCGCCCGCTTTATACTCAGGAAGCCCTTGGATTTCATGAGGCTGTACCGGGTCATCATCTACAGATTGCCATTCAAAAGGAACTGGACATTCCCATGTTCCGGAAATATTCCGGTTTCACTGCCTTTGTGGAGGGTTGGGCGCTTTATAGTGAACGGCTTGGGCTGGAAGTGGGATTTTATAAAGACCCCTATAGTGATTTTGGCCGATTGACCTATGAAATGTGGCGGGCCTGTCGCCTTGTGGTTGATACGGGAATGCACACCAAAGGCTGGTCCCGCCAGCAGGCTATCGACTATATGGTGGATAACACCTCGCTCAGCGTTCATAACATCACCACGGAAATTGACCGCTATA
>JAGLJX010000138.1 GCA_023142175.1 Emcibacter sp. | reverse complement strand
CGAACCATCCGGCAAAAGCCAGCGGTACAAGGAATAATAACCAGACAAAGCCCGCGTTATGAATATAAGTTTCGGTTCCTGCGGGAATTTTACCAATCAATGTTCCGCTGGTATTTTCCAGAATCATCGGATCACCACCAAATATGCCAAACGTCATAAACAACGGCACCAGTATCTGCATGGTGGTCACGCCGAAATTACCCAGTCCCGCATTCATACCCAGAGAATAGCCCTGAATTTTCTTCGGAAAGAAGAAGCTGATGTTGGACATGGATGAGGCAAAGTTACCGCCGCCAAGACCAGACAGAAAGGCCAGTATCTGAAACTGCCACAACGGCGTGTTCATATCCTGCAAGGCAAAGCCGGTGCCAACCGCCGGAATCATCAAAAGTGCGGTGGTAAAGAAGATGGTATTACGCCCACCCGCAATACGAATGAAGAAAGTGCTGGGAATCCGAAGCGTCGCTCCGGTCAGCCCCGCGATAGCCATCAGGGTGAAAAGTTCGCCCTTGGCAATAGGAAAGCCCAGATTAAGCATCTGCACCGTGATAATACCCCAGTAAAGCCAGACCGCAAAACCACACAGCAGGCTTGGAATGGAAATCCACAGGTTTCTATTGGCAATCGCTTTGCCGCTACTGTCCCACTGGGCGACGTCTTCCGGGTTCCACTCTTTAATATCTTCAGCCATATTCTTATCCTCAACTTCTATAAATCTACATATTAAAAAAGAGATGAGGAATATTCCCCTCGCTCTTTATTCTTATTCAAATTTCAAGATTGCTCACTTTTAATGGCATCAAGTTCCGGCAGATAACGCGGGCCTTTCAGCTCCGGCATATCCCTGCGGTTCATTCTGATGATGGAGAAATGCATCCAGAGAAGCGCGATACCGATCAAGATGGTCAGCAGCATAAAGCAGCTTGTCCAGACACCGATCACGTCATTCATAATGCCGAAAGATATGGGCAGGAAGAAACCACCCAAGCCCCCGATCAGACCAACAATACCACCAACGGAACCCACATGGCCCGGATAATAAACCGGAATATGCTTGTATACCGCCGCCTTGCCCAGCGACATAAAGAAGCCAAGAACAATAGTTAAGCTAACAAACAACCACAGCGGTATGGTGATATTGAAATCTATAGGCCCATTGATCCCGGCCACGGAATAGTTAGTTGCCGGATAGGACATGATAAAAGTACAGGCAACACAGACACTGAAAGTCCAATACATTACCCGTCTGGCACCAATCTTATCTGATAACCAACCGCCCAGCGCCCGAAAAATACTGCCCGGCAGGGCATAAGCCGCCGCCAGCATACCCGCAGTTTGCAGCTCTAAGCCATAAGCACCCACATAATAGCGCGGCAGCCATAGTGCCAAAGCAACAAAGGCGCCGAACACAAAGAAATAATAAAGCGAGAAACGCCAAACCTGTAAATTTTTCAACGGTTCCATCTGCTCCATGAAAGAAGCGTGCTTGATACCTTTTTTGCGGCGTTCCCGCAAAGCCGGATCATCCTTGGTAAAAATGAAAAACAGGATGGCTGTAACCAACAGGGCAGCTGCATAAACCTTGGCAACCCCCTGCCATTGGCCATCCATGAAGATCAGTAGGAATGGCGCGCCAAAGTTGGTCACCGCCGCCCCCACATTACCCATACCAAAAATGCCGAGCGCCGTTCCCTGACGCTCTTTAGGATACCATGTGGAAACATACGTAATGCCAACCGCAAAACTACCCCCCGCCAGACCAACCCCCAATGCAGCCACAAGGAACATAGGATAAGTGGATACCATGGTCAGCAAATAAGCCGCCACGGCGGTGATCAGCATCTGAAATGTATAAATCATCCGGCCGCCATATTGGTCAGCCCAAACGCCTAAAAAAATCCGGCTTAAAGAACCCGTCAGGATAGGTGTTGCCACCAAAATACCAAACTGAGTATCATTCAACCCTAACTGAGCCTTGATTTTCAGACCAATGATGGAAAACATTGTCCAGACAGCGAAGCACACCACAAATGCAAGAGTACTGCTTGTTAAGGCCTGCCTTTGCTCACCCGCTGTTACATTATCAACATTCATTTCTAAACCCCTTATGACAATTAAATATGTTCATATTGGTGAATATTAGGGAAAGAAACGTCTTTTGAATTTGACTTTGATCAAGTACTTAAAATAACAACTAAAAAAAGCTTGCCATTTTTAGTTGTTATTTTCACAAGAAACCTTGTGAGTTTAATGAAATTATCCTAATATTACTCTGGGTATTATAAATAATAAATTGTAGATCAATGAATAAGACACTACTTTATCTTGGAGATGCATTGCATAAGATGCAGGCAGAGCGCGGGTGTGCTGTACTTTTTGTTTGTAGCAAGGGTAGCTTATTTAAAAAAGAGTTGCTGAAGGCCTTCGAAGAATCCCATGAGGTTTTTGAAAAAATTCGTAACAGCCTGAAGGAATGGCACGAAGATCATGCCTTTGACGATGAATTTCTAAGCAAGATGGAAATTGTTCTGGATAATACAGAGACCGTCAAATCACGCCGCAACAGAATTCTCAACCTTGAGTTCAATCCCACCGAAATCATAAGCGGTTATAGCCATAATGTCATCAGCCCGCTGATGGATATTATGGTATTAGTGGCGCTATTCAATAAAAAAAATGATCCCTCTAAAGTTAGTGCCTATTCATATTTTTTACAGTTGAAGGAAAAATCTGGCCGCATCCGGGCCTTGGGTATCCGCGGTCTGGTGTCTAAATCCTTCGACAATCGGGAATTCATTGATCGGTTCCGTTTCCTTATTGCCGAACAGGACAGTTTCAAGAGAACCTTCTTTGCTATGGCGGATGATAAGCAAAAGAAAATTTATGAAACCATCATGCATGGCAACGCTGTCCGTAAACTTGTGGAAATACATAATGGCCTCAAAGCGGGCCATAAAGTTGAAACCCCCGACCTGACCCCCACGGACTGGTTCAGTCTGACCTCAGAAAAAATGAGCCTGATGAAGCGTGTGGAAGAAAAACTGGCAGAAACGCTGTTAAGGGTTGATACAAAGGATGGCGACCCGTCACAGACCTCCAAGATCAGCGTCTCCCGCACTCTGGAAGGGATCAACGCGCAACAGCGGGAATACATTGAAGAACTACCTTTTTTCATGGATTTGCCAGAGGATATCACCTCCAGCCTGCTTCAACACGCTCAGGTGCGGGAATATAAAAAAGGCAAGCTTCTGTTTCT
>JAGLJX010000137.1 GCA_023142175.1 Emcibacter sp. | reverse complement strand
TTTTGTAGCTATAAGATTCGGAATTATCGTATTTTTCGGGGTGGAACCAAAAATATAATATTGCTCGGACAATGCGGTTTTTTCTTGATTCATTTGTGGATTTAAGGGGTAGGACGAATTATGTCTCTCAATAAAATATTCAGTGTGGTGACTGCATTCCTAGTCACATTTCTAGTAACTGGAGCTGCGGCTCTTGCTGACGGTATATACAAAGCAAAGCCAGATCAGTTGGGCTTTATGGAGCCGGCAACTCAGGTAATGCGTGATATAGTAAGTTTCCATGATGGATTGCTGATCATGTGCATTGTTGTCAGCCTGTTTGTTATGATTTTGATGTTATATATTTTTATCAAGTTTAATGCCAAGTCAAATCCGACACCTTCAACGACAACCCATCATACGGGGTTGGAGATTGTATGGACAACAATACCAATTATCATATTGCTTGTCATCGCGATCCCTTCATTCAAACTGCTGTATCTTGAGGATGTTATTCCTGAAGCTGATTTGACTGTGAAGGCCGTTGGTAATCAGTGGTACTGGACTTATGAATATCCTGATCACGATGATTTTTCATTTGATTCTGTCATGCTAACCGATGACGAGGCGAAAGCTGCGGGGCATCCCCGTTTACTTGGTACGGATACTCATGTGGTCGTGCCGGTTAACAAAACGGTACGCTTGATCGTGACCGCAAGTGATGTCATCCATGCATGGACGATCCCTGCCTTTGGTGTGAAGATAGATGCGGTCCCCGGCAAGCTGAATGAAACTTGGTTCAATGTGGAACGTGAAGGCATGTATTACGGCCAATGTTCTGAGCTATGCGGTAAGGATCATGGGTTTATGCCCATTATGGTCGAAGTTGTTTCTCAAGAGAAATACGACGCATGGATCGAAATGGCCCGCGAAGAATATGCCACAATTGAAAAAGATAATCTGGTCCGGGTAGCGAACTTGCTACCGGCTCAGAAGTAAGAGAGGGTTGTTATAATGAGTGATTCACACGCAAATCCAACAGGCTGGCGCCGTTGGGTGCTTTCAACTAATCATAAAGATATTGGTACGATGTACCTTATTTTTGCCATTTTTGCCGGCATTGTTGGCGGAGCATTCTCCGGCCTTATGCGCGGTGAACTTATGGAACCGGGTATTGCCTACCTGACCATGTTCACGAGTGGTGATGTTGACGCCGCCAAGCATTTATTTAATGTGCTGACTACGGGGCATGGCCTGATCATGGTTTTCTTCATGGTTATGCCCGCCTTGATTGGTGGCTTTGGTAACTGGTTCGTGCCGATTATGATCGGCGCACCCGATATGGCCTTCCCGCGGATGAATAATATCAGTTTCTGGTTATTACCTGCGGCTATATTACTACTGATTATATCTACCATGGTCGAAGGATCTACCTATCCCGGCGTTGGAACCGGTTGGACGGCCTATGCGCCATTATCCACATCGGGGCATACAGGACCGGCTATGGATCTGGCGATTTTCTCCCTCCATCTGGCGGGGGCTTCATCCATCATGGGGGCGATCAACTTTATCTGTACTATCTTCAATATGCGCGCACCGGGCATGACATTGCATAAAATGCCTTTGTTCGTATGGTCCATATTGGTTACAGTATTCCTGCTGTTGTTGTCCCTGCCGGTTTTTGCCGGGGCGATCACCATGTTGCTGACCGACAGAAATTTTGGCACTTCCTTTTTTGATGCGTCCGGTGGCGGTGATCCGCTGCTGTATCAGCATCTGTTCTGGTTCTTTGGTCATCCGGAAGTTTACGTGTTGATTCTTCCAGGATTTGGTTTGGTGAGCCATATTATTTCCACCTTCTCCGGTAAGCCGATCTTCGGTTATCTCGGCATGGCTTATGCCATGGTTGCAATTGGTGTGGTAGGCTTCGTTGTCTGGGCGCATCATATGTATACGGTGGGTATGGATGTAGATACCAAGGCATATTTCACAGCAGCCACTATGGTCATTGCGGTGCCGACGGGAATTAAGATATTCTCGTGGCTTGCGACCATGTGGGGCGGCTCGATCCGCTTTGAAACGCCGATGTTGTTTGCGCTTGGTATGATCTTCCTGTTTACCATGGGCGGTGTGACCGGTGTGGTCCTAGCCAATGGTAGTGTGGACGTTGCCATGCATGATACATATTATGTGGTTTCTCACTTCCATTATACCATGTCCATGGGTGCTCTGTTCTCGATCTTTGCCGGCTGGTATTACTGGATTGGTAAAATGAGCGGCAAGCCTTATCCGCAGTTCATTAGCAAACTGCATTTCTGGCTGACTTTTATTGGGGTGAATGTGATTTTCTTCCCACAGCATTTCTTAGGACTGGCCGGAATGCCACGTCGTATTCCGGACTATCCGGATGCTTATCATCTGTGGAACTATGTCTCCACGGTGGGTTATATGATCACAGGTGTTGGTACATTGGTCTTCATACTTGGTGTATTCCTCACATTGCGCTCAAAAGAGCGGGTGGGTGATAACCAATGGGGTGATAGCGCGACGACATTGGAGTGGACATTGTCTTCACCACCGCCATTCCATCAGTTCAATGAACTTCCCAGAATAAAATAGGGAATAGGGTTTAATCTGATGCAGATGGCTGCACCCATAATAAATCAAAATGTCCGGGAAGATTACCTTCCCGGAGCTGGGGATTTCTTCGCGCTTCTCAAACCGCGTGTTATGTCTCTGGTGATTTTTACCGCCTTTATAGGTTTAGTGATGGCACCGGGGGATATTCATCCGGTGATTGCCTTCACGGCTATTCTGTGTATTGCGGTGGGGGCAGGAGCTTCTGGATGTTTGAATATGTGGTATGAGGCCGATCTTGATGCCCGCATGAAACGGACGGCAAACCGCCCGATTCCGTCGGGACGCATGGACCCACAAACAGCCCTTCATTTTGGGGTTGCATTATCAACCGCATCGGTTCTGCTGATGGGATTAATGGTGAATATGGTCGCAGCAGCTTTGTTGCTGATGACCATCCTGTTTTATGTGGTGGTTTATACGATCTGGTTAAAACGGCGCACGTCCATGAATATTGTTATCGGCGGGGCCGCTGGTGCTTTTCCGCCTATGATCGCATGGGCCGCAGTAACCGGGGGTGTCAGTTTAGAATCTGTCGTGTTGTTCGGTATAATTTTTATGTGGACGCCACCTCATTTCTGGTCTTTATCGCTATTTGCCTGCAAGGATTATAAGGCGGCAGGTATTCCCATGTTGCCTGTGGTCGCGGGTGAGGGTGTAACACGCAAACAGATTTTGATTTACACTCTGTTGATGGTTCCGGTCACTATGTTGCCGTGGATTATGGGGTTTGCCGGACCGGTATATGCTATCACTGCTGCTGTTAGCGGCGCGATTTTTATATGGCTGTCAATTTCCCTTGCCCGTAACAAGGATATTAAGACAGCTAAAAAGACATTCTTTTATTCTATCTTTTATTTGTTCATATTATTCGCCGTAATGGGCGGTGAGATAATTATCGGGAGAATGATCTGATGCCACTTCATGAAGAACATAAAAAGCGCGCAGGCAGGAATTATGCCCTGGCAGGTGTCTTGCTGGGTATGGTTGCATTATTTTTTGTTGTAACTCTTGTAAAATATGGTGTGATGTAGATAAATGAACGCTCTTGCTGCAACTCATAAAGCGAATAACTTGAAAACCTTAATGGCTTTACTTGTTGTGCTTGCTTGTATGGTGGGACTTGTGGCGGTATCTGTTCCACTTTATCGTCTGTTTTGTCAGGTTACTGGCTACGGCGGTACAACGCAGAAAGCAGAAGACAGTAGTGGCCTTATTCTTGCGCGGGACATGACGGTACGATTTAATTCCGATGTGAATAACAAGTTGCCGTGGCATTTTAAGCCAGTTCAAAGGTCTGTTACCGTCAAAATCGGTGAGGAGGCTTTGATATTTTATAAAGCCATCAACACCAGCAATGAAACGATCACAGGAACGGCGACTTTTAATGTAACACCATTTAAGGCTGCGCAATATTTTAACAAGATTGATTGTTTCTGTTTTACAGAACAAACTTTGGCTCCGGGAGAGGAGGTTGATATGCCTGTTTCTTTCTATATCGACCCGGAATTAGCCACAGATATACGCTTGGAGGAAGTGAAGGAAATTACTCTTTCCTATACTTTTTTCAGGGCCGAAGTAGATTGAATAGAGGACGAAGTAGGGGAGCGGGTGTCACAGCCTGTTCATGTAATTTTTTTAACTTAAGGTATAAGGGATCAAAATGTCAGATTCACATGCACAAAAACATGATTACCATCTCGTAAACCCAAGCCCATGGCCCATAGTCTGTTCCGTAGGCGCATTTCTAATGGCCCTAGGTGCCATGATGTATATGCATGAAATTCCGCTTATTTCAAGCATGGAAGGGTCATATAGTGTCCTGTTCTATGTGGGCGTTGCGATTGTATTGTACGGCGCATATAGCTGGTGGAGTGATGTGGTTAAGGAAGGCGAACATGAAGGCCACCATACTGCTATCGTGCAGCTCGGCCTGCGCTATGGTATGTTCCTGTTTATCATCTCGGAGGTTATGTTCTTCGTAGCTTGGTTCTGGGCTTATTTCAATGCCAGTATTTTTCCGACTGAGGCCATTGGTTCTGTCTGGCCACCAGCTGATATTCAGACCCTTGACCCTTGGCATCTGCCACTGATTAATACGTTGATCCTGCTTACATCCGGTACGACAGTGACATGGGCGCATCATGCGCTGCAAAAGGGTGACCGCAAGACATTCATTAATATGTTGTTGTTTACGGTCATACTTGGCGCGTCTTTCACCTGCATACAGGTTTATGAATATGCCCATGCAACTTTTGCTTTTGATGAAAATATCTATAGTTCCACTTTCTATATGGCAACTGGCTTTCATGGTGCTCACGTTCTGATCGGAACGATCTTCCTGATGGTTTGTCTGTTCCGTGGATTGAAAGGTCACTTTAAACCTGATCACCACTTTGGCTTTGAAGCCGCCGCATGGTATTGGCATTTTGTCGATGTTGTCTGGCTGTTCCTTTTCGTCAGTATCTATGTCGGCGGTGCAGGCGTTCATTAAGACGTAACAAGTGAATAATATATCAGAAAAAAATACAGTCTCGC
>JAGLJX010000136.1 GCA_023142175.1 Emcibacter sp. | reverse complement strand
GTCCTACCCCTTAAATCCACAAATGAATCAAGTATCAGCCGTATAGTTCCAGTCCGAGCAATATTATATTTTTTTGGCTCCACCCCGAAAAATACGACAATTCCGAATCTTATAGCTACAAAATTGATATAGCTCAAGGAAGTATTATCCAATCCATTTTACGGAATCGGCATTGATCTATGTCAATCCGTTTGATTGTAACGTTTTTAAGTGGTTATTTTTTTTCTGCATAAATAGAAAAACACCTGTTCTGTTGCCAATTCTTGCCAAAGTAATACCGCATAGTTTATACTCGCCCCCAGACTAAACTTTTAACTTCATTGGATATTTTACACGTATGGCTAGCACTAACGATTCAGATTCACATTTTTTTGTAAAATCGGAACTTGATTCTCTCCGCACCCAACGCATTGTCGACACCGCACTTCATGGCATGGATGATGGCGAGCTTTATCTGCAATATGCCCAGAGCGAGAGCTTTTCATTTGACGATGGCCGCCTGAAATCCGCTGCATTCGATACCACCAAGGGGTTCGGCCTACGCAGCGTACAGGGCGAGGTCAGCGGCTATGCCCATTCCACAACCTTAAGCGAAGAAGCGCTGCTGCGCGCCAAGGATACCGTACAGTCCATAAAATCCGGCAGGAATGCCACCCTCGCCATCCACCCCAAAGGCACCAATAAAAAGCTCTATGCAGAAGAAAACCCCCTGCTCGGCATGGCATTTAAGGACAAGATCGCACTCTTGGAAGAAATAGACGCGTTCGCCCGCGCCCGCGATCCAAAAGTCTGTCAGGTCAGCTCATCAATCACCGGAGAATGGCAGACCATAGAGATCATCCGGCCCGGTGGACACCGCGTGCGGGATATCCGCCCCCTCGTCCGCCTGAATGTCAGTGTCGTGGTAAAAGACGGTGACCGCATGGAAAGCGGCTATCAGGGTGCCGGCGGCAGATATGAATATTCACAGCTTCTCACGGAAGAAAACTGGAAGGGACAAGTGAACGAAGCCCTGCGGCAGGCCATGGTCAATCTGGACAGCATTGCCGCCCCTGCGGGTGAAATGGATGTTGTGCTTGGCCCCGGCTGGCCCGGTGTCCTGCTCCATGAAGCCATTGGTCACGGGTTGGAAGGTGATTTTAACCGCAAGGGAACATCCGCTTTTGCCGGATTAATGGGTCAACAGATCGCCGCCAAGGGTGTCACCGTGGTTGATAATGGCACGATGCCAAATCGGCGCGGCAGTCTGACATTCGATGATGAAGGCACACCCACCAACTGCACCACATTGATTGAGGACGGCATATTGGTCGGCTATATGCAGGATCGTATGAATGCGCGCCTCATGGGGGTTGAAGCCACGGGAAATGGCCGCCGCCAGAGCTATGCCCATCAGCCCATGCCCCGCATGACCAACACTTATATGCTGGCGGGAGAGCAAGACCCGCAGGAAATCCTCGAAGGCGTCAAAGACGGTCTCTATGCGGTAAACTTCGGCGGTGGACAGGTGGATATCACTAACGGCAAATTTGTCTTTAGCTGCACAGAAGCCTATCTAATTAAAAACGGCAAGATCGGTGCGCCGGTCAAGGGCGCAACCCTGATCGG
>JAGLJX010000135.1 GCA_023142175.1 Emcibacter sp. | reverse complement strand
TTGATATTAAATATCAACGCCGCCGCCTGCTTTTTGTCATAAAGGATTTAAATACTTATTATTCCCATCACCCCGGTGATGCACGTAAGCTAGATCATCTGAAGCGGTCCCTTTATGATATTCTCGAAGAAATGGGCAATTGCGACAGGCCGGAAACAATCCCGACCAAGGTCAAAGAGGTAATATTAAACGCCTTTAGCCCGATAGCAGAACTTGATATTGATGATAATATTCCCAAGAGTGCTGTGGCAGAAATATTGAAAGATCGTCTGGGCGGATTGAAATCTGCACTGGATAATTTAAGCGATGTCCTGCATCTGGATCATTATAAAGCCGCCGCAGATCAGGTTATCGCAGATCAATATAAAATAGCCTGGGAAAGCGGTCTGACCAAGAGTGTCGCCATGAGCTATATCGGTTTTTCGTTTTGGGATGTAACGACATTTTCCATTATGGGCTCAAAAGAGATGGGCGAATTCAACGAAATTAAAATCAATCGCATCAGCCCTAAGGACAAGTCCGTACTGCGCGAAAAAGATGATGATATGCCGCTTCAAGGTACCGCCATGGCCGGATTTGGTGCATTTTTCAGCCGCAAGGACCGAGAAAATGATTATCTATGGGGGCGGTTCAACAGCGCGGAACGGCTCATAGACCTGCTCTATAATCAGGCCCAGATTTCCGGACTTGAGCATAAGCTGGATGTGGTCGCGCTGAAAAAGCGGGCGTTTCTTGCTATTCTCGATGTGGAAGAAAAGCACTTGACCGAAGTGCCGGAACTTTTCACAGAACTGCGGGAAAAAGTCAGCAGGCTTTAGACGTTAAAACTTTCCCCACAACCACAACTGCCTTTTGCATTGGGGTTGGTGAAGGTAAAGCCGCTTTGGAACTTCTCGTCTTTATAATCCATTTCGCTGCCGATCAAGTATATCAGTGACATGGCATCCACATAAAGCGTGATGCCTTTATCTTCGATCCGTTCATCAGAAGGATCAACCTCATCCACATAATCCACCGTATAGGACAGGCCATTACAGCCCTTGGTCGATGTGCCGAGCCGGACCCCGTGACTGGCTTTACCCCGATTCCCGATAATCTGCTTAATCCGTTCGGCCGCCGCGTCGGTTATGGTGATGGCATTATCCATGGCTTACATAAATCCCATTTCAAGGCGGGCGGCTTCGCTCATCATATAGATGGTCCAAGGCGGATCCCAGACCAGATCCACGGTAACATCCCGCACCCCGTCCACATCACCCGCCTGTAACTGCACATCGCCGGGCATGGTTTCAGCCACCGGACAATGGGGCGTCGTCAGGGTCATGATAATGTCCACATTGGCATCCTCACCCACATTAACCTCATAGATCAGGCCCATTTCGTATATATCAACAGGGATTTCCGGATCATATATCTCGCGCATACGCTCGACAATCCGTTCCTGCAAAAATTTGCGTGTGTCTTCGGACAGAGGCGGGATAAAATCCCGTACCTCAGAAGTTGTCTCGCTTGCCTGTTCTTCGCTGCTGTTCACTTGTTTATCCTGTTCTTCTTTTAAAAATTTTTCCAGAAAGCTCATTCGCACACCGCTCTCAGGAAAAAATCCGATTGACCTTATGAAGTCCATCCACAAACCGGTCAATATCCTGTTCCGTATTATATAGCCCCAGCGACATACGCGCAGTTGACGGAATATCAAAAAAGTCCATCACCGGCTGGGCGCAATGATGACCGGTACGGATGGCGATGCCATCCTGATCCAATATGGTGCCAATATCATGGGGATGAGCCAAATCCATGGTGAAGGAAATTATTCCCGCCATATTATCCGCCTGACCAATGATTTTCAATCCCTCAACCTGTTGAATTTTATCAAAAGCATACGCCAGCAATCTGTCTTCATGCTCACCAATATTATCAAAACCCAGACCTTCTACATAATCCAGCGCCGCGCCAAAACCTATGCCGCCAGCAATATGGGGTGTTCCGGCCTCAAACTTATGGGGCAGGTCATTATAGACCGTCTTGTCAAAAGTGACCGAGCGGATCATATCGCCGCCACCCTGATACGGCGGCATGGCATTAAGCAGGTCTTCCTTGGCATAAAGCACACCAACACCGGTTGGGCCATAGAGCTTATGGGCGGAAAATACATAAAAATCCGCGTCCAACTCCTGCACATCCACCCGCATATGGGGTACAGCCTGACAACCATCCACCAAAACCTTGGCCCCGACCTTATGAGCGGCCTTGATAATATCTTTTATGGGTGTGATTGTGCCCAGCGCGTTGGAAATATGGGTGATTGCCACCAGCTTGACATTTTCGCTGAGCAGCTTCTCAAATTCCTCAAACAAAAAGTTGGCTTTATCATCAATTGGCGCAACGGTAATTACGATATCTTTTTCATCACGAAGCATCTGCCACGGTACAATATTGGAGTGATGTTCCATACGGCTTAAAACAACTTCGTCTCCGGCCTGCAGAAACTTCCGACCCCATGTGGAAGCCACAAGATTGATCGCTTCTGTCGCACCGCGAACGAAGATAACCTCATTGGAGCTTTTAGCATTGATGAAATTCTGAACTTTGCTACGTGCGTCCTCATATTTCTGGGTACCCACTTGCGAAAGATAATAAACCCCCCGATGGATATTGGCATATTCCTCAGAATAACATTTCTGGATAGCATCCAGCACCCGTTGTGGCTTTTGGGCCGATGCCCCGCTATCAAGAAACGTCAAAGGCTTACCATATATCTCTTGAGATAATATGGGAAAGTCCTTACGAATTTCCTCAACATTATAATTGCTTAGCCGATTAGATGTCATCACTGTGCCTCCTGAGACAGCCAGCCAGCGGCTTTTTCCTTGAATTTATCCCGTAAAATTTCATCATCCATATCATCAAAGACCTCAGCGACAAAGGCCTCAACTAACAAGCCCTTAGCGGCGGATTCGTCCAGCCCGCGTGATCGCAGATAGAAAAGCTGATTAGCATCCATTTCCCCAACTGTCGAGCCATGTGAGCATTTCACATCATCAGCATAGATCAGAAGCTCCGGCTTGGCGTTGGCCTCTGCCTTGCGGCTGAGCAGGAGATTTTTATTAGACTGGTCAGCATTTGTTTTCTGAGCATCGCGGGCGACGATGACTTTTCCCTGAAAAGCCGACTTTCCGCCCTCATCCAGAACCCCGCGATATAGCTGGTTGCTCTGGCAATTTGGCAAATCGTGGTCGATGCGGGTGAAAATGTCATGAGACTGTTTTATGCGGCCAAGATAGGCGCCACGCAGATCTATTTCTGCAAATTCCCCGGTAAAACTATTCATCAGTTCAGTGCGGCTGATTTCTGCACCAATTTGCAGGCTGATATGACTAAAGTGCGCTTTAGTCGCGACCTTAGTGTGAAGCTCTGTCATATGGATGGCCTGCTTGCCCTGAAGCTGAAATTGCACCAGCGATAATTCTGCGCCATCGTGCAACGTAACCTCGCTGATCATATGACCCCAGTAACGCTCACCTTCCGCGCCAATGAATGTTTCAATGATTCTCGCTTTTGAGGCTTTGTCTGCACTAACTTGTGACCGGACCGGCAATAGTTTCATATCGGTACCAGATGTAACAATATGAATGATCTGCAAAGGGCCACTTAAGGCCACACCCGCCGCAATATCCAAGCTATAACCGTCCGTGACCATGGCGCGGTTCAGATTATTCAGTGCGGTACACTGTTCCGAAGTGACCAGTGACAGCCGGAGCGCTTGGGTGTTTTCTGAGAATACGGTAAAATCCACACCCTTTTCTTCAGGGTAAGATGATAATGCCGGATAAATATGACCATTGACAAAAACCACTACAGCCCCGTCTATATGTGCCATATAAGCCTTATCAAACAGGTCTTTAACTTCTTTTTGTTGGGCGTTTTCTTTGGCTACTGCAAAATTCTCATTAGCCAAAAAGCCAAGGTTGGTATATTTCCACTCCTCTACTTTCGGACCGGGAATACCGGTGGCAGTAAAGCTTTTCATGGCGTCTGCCCGCAGGTCACTGAGCCAGGTCTGATCAGCGCCGGTGAGGGAATCTTTCACCACTTCAAACCGTTTTCTTATTTCAGGATTATCCAGATGTAATATCTTTACCATATCATTTAAGCCGCATCTTCTGTGATACCAAGTCCCACATAACCCTTTTCTTCTAACTCCAGAGCCAAGTCCTTGTTTCCACTTTTTACAATCTTGCCCGCCGCCAGAATATGAACATAGTCCGGCACAACATAATCCAGTAATCTTTGGTAATGGGTGATCATCAAAACAGCTTTATCCGGACCCCGCAGGCGATTAATGCCTTCCGATACAGTTTTCAGGGCATCAATATCCA
>JAGLJX010000134.1 GCA_023142175.1 Emcibacter sp. | reverse complement strand
GAAATGCTGGGAAATTTCTCATTCGGGGATTATTTTAAAGAACAAGCCATCACCCATGCCTGGGTTTTGCTGACACAGGAATATGGTATTGATCCGGCCCGCCTCGTGGTTACGGTCTATCATGATGATGATGAAGCATTTGATCTGTGGAAGAAAATTTCAGGCCTGCCTGAAGAACGGATTATTCGCATTGCCACTTCCGATAATTTCTGGTCTATGGGTGATACGGGGCCATGCGGGCCATGCTCTGAGATTTTCTATGATCATGGTGATCATATTGAGGGTGGGTTGCCGGGTAGTCCCGCCGAAGATGGTGACAGGTTTGTTGAAATCTGGAATCTGGTGTTCATGCAATATGATCGCAGCAGTGATGGCACGCGTATTCCTTTACCACGACCCTGTATAGACACGGGAATGGGGCTGGAGCGTATGGTCGCTGTGGTTCAGGGTACCCATGATAATTATGAAATTGATTTGTTTAAGCATCTGATCGAAGCCTCAGCAGAATTTAGTGGCGTTGATGCTTATGGTGAAAAAAATATCTCTCACCGGGTAATAGCAGATCATCTGCGGTCTTCCTGCTTCTTGATAGCTGACGGAGTTCTGCCATCTAATGAAGGTCGCGGATATGTCCTGCGGCGGATCATGCGGCGCGGTATGCGCCACGCTCATCTTCTGGGGTGTAAAGAGCCGTTAATGCACAAGCTGATCCCAGCCCTTCTGCAGGAAATGGCGCAGGCATTCCCCGAACTAAAACGTGCGGAAGCCCTGATCACGGAAACCCTGAAGCTGGAAGAACTGCGCTTTAAGAAGACGCTTGAGAGGGGTTTGAGACTGCTGGACGATGAAGTTAATAAATTGTCTAAAGAAGGTATTCTTGCCGGAGATGTCGCCTTTAAACTTTATGATACTTATGGCTTCCCCCTGGATTTGACTCAGGATGTGCTACGTACTCAGGGGCTCGCCGTAGATGAGGATGGCTTTCGGGCTTCCATGGAAAAACAGAAGGCGGAGGCTCGCGCTGCCTGGAAGGGGTCGGGTAGTGAGGCCACAGAAGAAATCTGGTTTGAAGCAAATGCCGAAAATGGCGCAACTGAATTTCTGGGATATAGCACTACCCATACCGAGGGTAAAATTCTGGCCATCGTTAAGGATGGTGTGCAGGTTGAAGCTGCAAAAACGGGCGATGAGGTCGCAATACTGACCAACCAGACCCCTTTTTACGGTGAGTCCGGTGGGCAGACAGGCGATACTGGTGCCATAAATACCCAAGAGGGTGCCAGTGCAGTAATTTCAGGCACGGCTAAAAAACTTGGCAAACTACATGTTCATATGGCAAAAGTGACTAAGGGGACATTTGTGGTATCGGATATTGTGGATATGAAAGTGGATACAGATAATCGGGACCGGATACGCGCTAATCATTCCGTCACTCATATTCTTCATGCGGTCTTGCGAAAGCATCTTGGTGATCATGTGACCCAGAAAGGCTCCATGGTGGCATCGGATCGTTTACGCTTTGATTTCAGCCATAACAAGGCCTTAAGTGCTGAAGAAAAGATCGTGATAGAAAAGACAGTCAATGGTATTATCCGCCACAATAGCAAGGTGAATACCCAATTGATGACACCTGAAGAAGCAGTGGAATCTGGGGCTATGGCCTTGTTTGGTGAGAAATACGGCGATGAAGTTCGCGTCGTCTCCATGGGGCTTGAAAGCTATTCCGTAGAGCTTTGCGGGGGCACACATGTGAAGCGCACAGGGGACATTGGGTGTTTCAAAATCATAGCGGAAAGCGCCGTTGCCGCAGGCGTCCGCAGGTTAGAGGCTGTCACGGGAGAGGCCGCAGGTGATTATAACAACCAACAGGAGCAATACCTGAATGAGGCAGTGGCAGTGTTGAAAAGCACGCCTGCGCAATTGACAGGCCGCCTGTCCGCGTTGTTGGATGACCGCAAACTGGCGGAAAAAGAAATTACCGACCTGCGTAAGAAAATAGCCATGGGTGGCGGGACGGCTGATGGCAGTTCTGATATTAAAACCATCGGCAGTATCAAATTTATCGGACGGGTTCTTGAGGGTGTGCAGCCCAAAGACCTGCGCGGGATCGCCGATGATGCCAAGGCACAGATTGGCTCCGGAGTTATCGCCCTAATTGCTGTTAATGATGGCAAGGCCGGGGTACTTACCGCCGTAACAGACGATCTGAAAGACAGGATCAATGCGGTTGATCTGGTGCGGGCGGGGGCCGGAGCCGTGGGCGGTAAAGGCGGCGGCGGTCGGCCAGACATGGCGCAGGCCGGTGGCCCGGATGGGGCAAATGCCGATCAGGCAATTCTGGCTATAGAAGAAATTTTGGCGAAATTATAAAAATCAGGTACCACAGAGGGAAAATATTGCAAAAAACACAACGTCGGCAGCTTTTTGAAGTGATTGAAATGGGACTTAGCGGCAACCGTGTCGCTTGGTTGTTTGATAGTTTTATGGTGTGCCTGATCATTTTGAATGTTGTTGCTGTTTCGCTTGAAACTGTGCCTGAAATTACACAGAAATATCATCAGGAATTTATCGCCTTTGAAGTTTTTTCACTATTGATTTTCTGTGTGGAATATATTTTACGTGTTTGGGTGTCCGTAGAGTATAGGCCAGAACCTGATGAAAAAGGCAAGGCCGGGTTTCGGTTACATTTTATCACATCGCCCCTTATGGTAATTGATTTTCTAGCCATCGCCCCTTCGTTATTATTTGCCTTTGGTATAGATTTAAGGCTGTTGAGAATTTTTCGTTTGCTACGCCTGTTCAAGCTAATGAGATATTCCCCGGCCCTAGCTTCTTTGGGCAGTGTGTTATATTCCGAACGGCGGGCATTGATCGCAACATTGATCATTATGTTAGGGTTGTCGTCCTTTGCAGCGAGCATCATGTATTATTTGGAACGTCATATTCAGCCCGATGCCTTTGGCACTATCCCCCATGCTTTATGGTGGGCGCTGGCTACCCTGACTACGGTTGGTTACGGCGATATTGTTCCCCTGACATGGGCAGGACGACTTTTTGGTGGGGTGGTGATGATTTTCGGTGTTTGTATGTATGCTCTGCCCATCGGCATTATTGCGTCTGGTTTTGCCAATGAAATTCATCAGCGGGATTTTGTTATTCGTTGGGGCTTGGTGGCTAATGTGCCTTTGTTTAAGGGGCTGGATGCTAACCTGATCAGTACTATAGCCAAATACTTAAGATCCAGCGTAGTGGATAAAGACAACTTAATGGCCGTTGAAGGTCAACTGGCCGATAAAATGTATCTGATTGTATCGGGTAAAGTTGCCCGAAAGAATGGGGATAGTGTTACGATCCTTGGGGAAGGTGGCTTTTTCGGGGCGAAATCCCTAATGGAAAAAGCAGAATATAAGTCCAACTATGTCACGGCAACAAAATGTCACTTTTTCATTCTGGATGCACGTGAGTTCCACCATCTTTTGAATGAAAACCCCGCATTAAGAAAAAGGATAGAGGCAGAATACGGCACAATTTCCCATTCTGACTTTGGACAGGCCCCCGCCCCATAAAAAAATCCCGCGTTTAAAATGCTAAACGCGGGATTTAAAATGTTGATAAATAATTATGCCATAGCTTTTTGCAGGT
>JAGLJX010000133.1 GCA_023142175.1 Emcibacter sp. | reverse complement strand
GCACGTCACCGTCATAGTTTTTACAGGCCCATACGAATTCACCGTTCCACTTCATAGCACAAGCCACCATGTCATCAATCAGGCGATGTTCGTAGGTGATGCCGGCATCGGCGAATTTTGTGGCAAATTCTTTTTGGTAGATTTCTTCGAATAAATCCTTGAAACGACCATCATAGGCTTTGAGGATCGTGTTCTTGGTGCTTAAGTAAACAGGCCAGCCCCTGTTCAGGCCGTAATTCATACAGGCCCGCGCAAAACCCCGGATGCTTTCGTCAAGGTTATACATGGCCATGGCAACACCGGATTCTGTGAAGTTAAATACTTCACGTTCGATGGGCTCGCCACCATCCTCTGGTTCAAACCGGATGGTCAGTTTTCCGGCACCGGGTACAAGGAAGTCGGTGGCGCGATATTGGTCACCGAAGGCGTGACGACCGATAACAATCGGGTGAGTCCAGCCGGGAACCAGACGTGGCACATTGGAACAGATAATAGGCTCGCGAAATACAGTGCCGCCCAGAATATTACGGATGGTACCATTGGGAGACCGCCACATTTTCTTGAGGTTAAATTCCTCAACCCGCTGTTCGTCCGGCGTAATGGTTGCGCATTTAACGCCGACACCATGTTCCAGAATGGCATTGGCCGCATCAATGGTGATTTGGTCATCGGTTTCATCACGTTTCTCAATGCTGAGGTCGTAGTATTTCAAATCAATATCAAGATAAGGGTGGATAAGCTTGTCTTTAATCCATGCCCAGATGATACGTGTCATCTCATCGCCATCTAGTTCGACAACAGGATTTTCTACTTTAATTTTAGCCATAATGAACCTTTAAAAAATAGTGGCACAGAATTTTGCGCCATTTTGGATGAGGTATGATTACCATTAATTATGAGGCAAGTTATCATTGCTCGGCTCATATGTGAAGGGCAGAAACAAAATAATCTGCCTAAATAAGGGTGTTTTTTGTGATCAGATCAATTTCCGGCAGTGATTTTATCAGGGGGATAACATCTTCTACCGTTTTCACTACGTGAAACAGATCCCGAGTTTCGGGGCTGGTGAATTCTTCCTTTATGAAATTATCAATCAGCGCGAGCAGGGGTTGCCAGTAATCATCCATATTGACAATGATGATTGGTTTATTGTGAAGCCCAAGCTGTTTCCAGGTAATCACCTCGATGGTTTCATCCAGTGTTCCGATGCTGCCGGGCAAGGCAACGAAGGCATCGGAATGATCAAACATCATGCGTTTGCGGTCATGCATGTTATCAACCACAAAAAAATCGGTAGCCTCTTTCCAGCCGCCTTCTTCTTCATCAAGGTGCTGTGGTATGATGCCGGTGACCTTGCCGCCGTACTCCATGACTGTGTTGGCGATAACGCCCATCAGGCCCACATTTCCACCGCCATAAACCAAGCGAATTTTTTCATAGGCAAGAATTTCGCCAAATTTCTTAGCTATTTTTTTAAAATGGTTGTTTGTGCCTGGACGAGACCCGCAATAAACGCAAAGAGATTTGATATGTGCCATATTTTAAAATTTTAACCCTGTATTTTTTTATCCGCTAAGGCTCATTTGAAGGCGGCCTTCTAATTGTCATAGTTTTGACAATTTTTTACCTTATCTATGGCACCATTGTATAGCAACTATGTTAATGAAAATATTATAAAGCATGACTTAACAAAAAAATGATACTGACATTCTCTATGGTATGCAGTATATAGCCTATGCGCTTTTTTAAATAGATTTGGTGAGTAGTTGACAGAGCAGCCTTCAGATATTCCATTAAAAAGGGAAAAAAACGGTTCGGACGGAGCCCTGAGGGTCAGTATTATCAGATTGACTGTTGTGGCCGTCTGTGCGGTTCTATGGATTGTTTTCTTTGCTGAAGATGGTGCAACGGATTTCTTCTCTTCTGACAATCTGCCGGATATTCCTCTGGAAGAGGTGATGCCGAAAGCGGAATACTCAGAACCGCCTCAAAGCCAAGCCAAGCCAGCCTCCATATTACCTAGTTTCGATATTGTGCGGATCAGTAGAAATGGGACAGGGGTTATCGCGGGCCGCGCTGAACCCAATAGTGATATTTATATATATGCAAAAGACAAAATTATCGGTTCTGCGGTGTCAGACCGCAATGGGGAATGGGTACTCTTGTATGATGACCCTTTGCCCAGTGGCCCAACTGAACTTAGCCTTAAGTCCATAATACCCGGAAAATTTGAAGTATTCTCCAGCGATGTGGTGATCGTAGCTGTACCAAGCCATGATGAGGAACGCTTTATCGAAGACGAAACAAACGGGGTTATCGTTATATTAAGCCCACGCACTGGCGAAGGGCCGACAAAAGTTCTACAGAAACCGCGTCTGGTGAATTTTTCTGAGCTTTCCAAAGGGCTGTCACTGGATAGTCTGGATTATGATGAAGATTCTAACGCGATTATTTCTGGCACGGCTTTAAGAAACGCCCGGTTGAGACTTTATCTGGATAATGAGTATCTTGCGGAGGTGACGGCATCCGACGAAGGCCAATGGTCTCATGCCTTTGTTAAAGATCTGGATTTAAAAGAACATATTATTCGTATTGATCAATTGCTGGAGGGGGACGATGTAGAAGTGCGCATTGAGCAGCCTTTCACACGCGGGAAAAATATTGATACCTCCAAGGCCAAGGGCGAAGTTATTGTTCGCCCCGGTAACAGTTTGTGGCATATCGCCCGGAAACTTTATGGTACGGGTTTCCATTACACTCTGATTTTTGGCGCCAACAAAAGCCTGATTAAAGACCCTGACCTGATTTATCCGGGGCAAAAATTTAAACTGCCATCTGTGCCTGTTACGGAATGACCTAAGACAATATTGATGACTGTATGGACTTCAGCTCGACATGAAGGTCAAAAAGGGTATAGGTGATTACTTCCACAAGACGTCTGGCATTCGCAGGCCCGGAAAAATTGGTCATCAAAACCATCTGTATATGACTATTTTCCGACAGGGAATAGTCACCCTTCATAAAGAGGGGGGTGAAGAGTTTGAGCAGTTTTTTTCTGAGCAGGAAATTTTCCGAACTGAAGGGAATATAGCCAAGGTCGGCGACCAGATTTAAGCAATATTGGTCAACCTCATTTTCCGAACGCAGTATTCGTCCGGTAAATTGTATATTATGCCAGATAAATTTAAACTGAGCCGGGAAATTAATATTGTTATCTGTGATTTGACACGTTACATCATTTAGTAATTGTCCGATATCTGACAGAGACTTATTGGGCGCAGGTTCTGTATGTTCACTGGCGGGCACTATTATTTCCTAATATTTAGGGGGCTGTCATGGAATATTATGTTCAGAGCCTTAAAATACTGTAAATAATTACTATATCAATAAACTTAATCAGAGAAAACTTTTATAATAGGGAGAAATAGTGGCCCGTCGCAGATCTTCACATCATATGTCCGATGACGACAAGGAAAATGCCAGTGAAAACCACTGGCAGACCATAAAAACGTTACTGCCCTTTGTCTGGATGAAGGGGCGCTGGGACCTAAGGGTTCGGGTGGTTTTGGCTATGGTATTTTTGGTCACGGCAAAATTAATCGGGATTTATGTGCCGTTCCTGTTTAAGGATGCGGTTGATGCTCTGACGCCGGGGTTTCAGCCGGACGTGAGCACTGTTATTCTGGTTTTACCAATGGCGATCATACTTGGTTATGGTTTGGCGCGGGTGCTCAGTTTGTTTTTTGGTGAAATTCGTGATGCGGTTTTTGCCAAGGTGGGCCAGAATGCGGTACGAAATATTGCCCTCAGCACATTTCGCCATCTGCATAAACTGTCACTGAAATTTCATATGGAACGTAAAACCGGCGGCCTTAGCCGGGTGATTGAGCGCGGTACCAGAGGTATAGATTTTCTGTTGCGCTTTATGCTGTTCAATATATTACCGACCCTTTTGGAAATATTACTGATCACATTTGTTTTCTGGACTAAATTTGGCATCTATTATGCGCTGGTCACTTTCACTTGTCTGGTGAGCTATATTTTCTTTACCATTATGGTCACGGACTGGCGTTTGAAATTTCGCCGGGAAATGAACAAGCAGGATACTGAGGCCAATACCAAGGCCATCGACAGTCTGCTGAATTTTGAGACAGTCAAATATTTCACTAATGAGGAGCATGAAGCCCGGCGCTATGACGTGGCGCTGGCAAAATTTGAGACGGCCTCTGTGCGCAGCCAGTCCTCTTTGGCCATGCTCAATGTGGGGCAAAGCCTGATTATCTCTGCGGGGCTGGTGATTGTTCTGATCATGGCAGGGCAGGGGGTGGTTGACGGGCGGTTTACTATAGGTGAATTTGTTCTGGTTAATTCTCTGCTGATTCAGATTTATATGCCGCTTAATTTTCTTGGCTTTGTTTACCGTGAAATCAAACAGTCACTAGTGGATATGGAAAAGATGTTCACGATGATTCGTAAGGAATCAGATATAAATGACGCGCCCGATGCGGTCGCACTTAATATTAATGGCGGCGAAGTGGAATTTGATAATGTGTCTTTCCATTATGCTGAAAACAGGCCGATCCTGAAGAATATATCTTTCAAGGTGGGCGCGGGAACGACAACAGCGATCGTCGGGGCAAGCGGGGCGGGTAAATCGACCATTTCCCGTATTTTATTCCGTTTTTATGATGTGACCAAGGGACGCATTCTTATCGATGGACAGGATATCAGTCAGGTAACCCAGAAAAGCCTGCGTCGTCAGATCGGTGTCGTGCCGCAGGACACAGTGCTTTTTAATGACAGTATCCGTTATAATATACGTTATGGGCGCCCCGATTCTACCGATGAAGAAGTAGAAGCCGCTGCAAAACACGCCCAGATACATGACTTTGTCAGTGAGCTTCCCGATACCTATGACAGTGAAGTGGGGGAACGGGGACTGAAGCTATCAGGGGGGGAGAAACAACGGGTTGCTATCGCCCGGACGATCCTGAAGAATCCGGCCATTTTATTGTTGGATGAGGCAACATCGGCTCTGGATAGTCATACGGAGCAGGGTATTCAGAAGGCATTGGAGGAAATATCCCTGCATAGGACTACAATCGTGATTGCTCATAGGCTTTCAACGATTGTCAATGCCAATGAGATTATTGTGCTAGACGGGGGAGAGATTATTGAGCGCGGACGCCATGATGAACTTCTGGCTGGTCGTGGGGCCTATTTTGGAATGTGGCAGAAGCAAAAAGAAGCTACGGAAGCTATGCAGAAACTGGTTGAACTTGAAGAGTTTAACCTTGAACTTGATAAAAAAGTTTGATGAAGCAAGCAGACTGCATTACAAATAGCATATGAAAAACATAATGGAAAAAATAATGGATAACTTACCACCAATATTAGGCTATTTTCACAAGGAAGGCCATAAGTTCATATTGGGATTTGGTGCCTGCACTACTCTCTTTTATTTATTGGGCCTTGATATCTTCGGGGTACTCGGATTGATATTAACCGTCTGGTGCGCCTATTTCTTCCGTGATCCCGAACGGGTAACGCCGACCAAGGACGGTTTGGTCGTTAGTCCTGCTGATGGGGTTGTTCAATCTGTTTGTGACGCAGTCCCGCCACAGGAGCTTGAACTTGGCGATGAGGTTCGCACCCGTGTCAGTATTTTCATGAATGTTTTTGACGTTCATGTGAACCGTGTTCCCGTTAATGGCACAATTTTGAAACAGGTTTATACACCGGGTAAATTCCTTAATGCTTCGCTGGAAAAAGCCAGTGTGGATAACGAGAGACACGCATTGTTGCTCAAATCCAAATCGGGCAAAGAATACGCCTTTGTTCAGATTGCGGGCCTGATTACACGGCGCATATTATGTTGGGCGGAAGATGGCAAGGAATATGGTGCTGGGGAACGGTTCGGCTTGATACGTTTTGGAAGCCGGGTGGATATTTACCTGCCTAAAGGCGTTCATTCCATGGTCTGCGTAGGTCAGCGCGCGGTTGCCGGAGAAACCATCATCGCTAATGAAAAAACCAAAGAGCGTAATCGCGAAGGCGAAATTCGTTAGGATATAGTTCGGAATTCATTTTATGCCCAGTTCCAATAATAGACATATTTTTCCCATCCGCAGTTTGATACCAAATGCCATAACGGTGCTTGCCATATGTGCGGGAATGTCAGCCTTAAGGTTTGCTATCCTTGGTCGCTGGGAGGGGGCTGTGCTCGCGGTGCTTATTGCGGGCGTACTTGATGGGCTGGATGGACGCATGGCGCGGCTGTTGAAAGGCACATCCAAATTCGGTGCGGAACTGGATTCTCTGTCTGATATCGTTTGTTTCGGCGTGGCTCCTGCTGTGATTATGTATACTTGGGTGCTGCGGGATGTGAAAGGGATCGGCTGGCTGATCGCCCTTATCTTCACCACGGCGATGGCCCTGCGTCTGGCCCGCTTTAATACCATGAGCGCAGATGAAGATGTGGATAATGAGGAAAAAAGAGATTATTTTGCCGGTATTCCGGCACCGGCTTCAGCTGCTTTGGCTTTATGGCCGATGATACTGTATTTCCAGACCGGAATTGAATTTTTGAAAAACCCGGTTTTTTGTATAATTTATCTGGGGGTAATTGCGGCATTGACGGTGAGCAGTATCCCAACTTTTTCATTCAAAAAAATGAGTATCAAAAGAGAATTTGTGCTGTTCTATCTGCTGGGAATTTCCATTTTGGCAACTCTTTTAGTTACGCAGATATGGGCAACTACGTCGGTGGTGGGGCTGTTATATATTATGACGATTCCCGTGGCCGTAATTCGGCACAGGCGAAAATTCGGCAAAAAGGCTAAGAATGTAATATCTCCTGAGCAGGATAAAGAAACCAAAGAATAAATTAATCTTGCACTTGGCCTATTCTAAACGTATGTTTTAAACAGGTTATATAGCTATTTGCATTAACAATAAATTTCTGACAAAGCAGATCAGTAATGAAAACTAAAAAATCCAAGGGGCCGGACGCCAAGGAAAGAATTCTTGATGTCTCTGAAGAATTATTTGCTAATGGTAGCTTTGCAAGTGTATCGGTTCGCTCCGTTACCTCTAAGGCAGAAGTTAATCTATCCGCTGTGAATTATTATTTTGGCTCCAAACAGGGTCTGTTCCACGCGGTATATGTGAGGCGGGCGACCCTCATGAACCATGAGAGATTACACCTGTTGCATGAAGCCGATGAAAAGGCGCAGGCAGAGGGGCGGGATATTCTGCTCAGTGAGCTGATCAGCGCCATGCTTACGCCGCCTATATTCTGGCTTTGCGATGAAGAAAAGGGTTTTTCAGTCTATATCCGGTTTTTGGCGCGGGCTTACCTTGAAGAATCCAGTGATATGGACAAAGTGTTGCGGCAGGAAGTGGATGTATTTGATCGTTTCGTGCCCTATTTCCAGAAAATAAGACCCGAATTAACTAAGGAAGATATTTACTGGCGGATTCATTTTATGATGGGTGTCATGCATCACACCATCAATCATTTTCACAGAATTAGCCTGTTGTCTCACAAGGCCTGTGAGAAAGGTTCAAGTGAAGATACCCGCGACCGGTTGGTTAATTTTTGTTGTGAGGGGTTTTAGCCGAAAAGATCATCAATGGTGCTCTGATCAAGATCCTCACCATCAAGTTTTTCTTCGTCTTCATCAAAATAATGGTCAATGCTGTCCTGCTGGATTATATGTTTTTCACCATTTATAATGCCGCCACATTTTTCGATCAGGGCTATCATCTTGGGGGTGTAGTCGTCTATGATTTTTTGCAATTTATCCATATCACCCAGCTCGATTTGTTCTTCTAATTTGGCAATGGTGCGTAAAATCAGTTTATTCATTCGGGAGACCACTTGCTCAAATGGCAGGCGGTATTCTTCCGGCGAATGTTCATATGCCTCGATGGCAAGATGCTTCGCGCTAAAGATACTGTCGTCAAAATGTTCCTGATAGCTTTTTGGCGCCCATTCCCGAATATCCTCAATACAATCGGGCATTGAGGGGAACATATCTATAAGCATATGAACCTCATTGAAATGGTTCAGATAATCGGTAGCAAGCAAGGTAAGAGAATTGATATTCTTATCTTTTACTTCATCTTGATATCGCTTGTAATGGGGCAAAGGAACGGTTCTTTTGTTAGTGTTGCAACCTTAAGTGTGAATGGAAATACCTAACATATGGTTCATGAAAATACAATTGCCGCGCAAAAAAAATCCCCAGCCGCCCTGTATAAAGGAGGCTGGGGAAGTTTAGATTTATTTATTATACGGAGTAATAAAGTTTAAATTCAGCGGGATGGGGAATCACTTTCACAATGTCGATTTCTTCTTGTTTCAGTACAATATAGGCATCGATTTGGTCATCAGAGAATACATCACCTTTTTTCAGGAATTCACGGTCCGTATCCAACGCCGCCAGTGCTTCCTCAAAAGAAGCCGCAACTGTGGGTACTTCGCTTAATTCTTCCGGTGGCAGGGCGTATAGATCTTTATCCATAGCATCGCCGGGGTGGATTTTATTCTCGATCCCGTCAAGGCCCGCCATCAGCATAGCAGAGAAGGCCAGATACGGGTTCGCCGTTGGATCGGGGAAGCGAATTTCAACACGCTTGCCTTTCGGGCTGGTGCTGAAAGGGATACGACAAGACGCAGAGCGGTTGCGGGCGGAATAAGCCAGAAGCACAGGAGCTTCAAATCCGGGCACCAGTCGCTTATAACTGTTGGTGGAGGCATTGGTGAAGGCATTCAGTGCCTTGGCAT
>JAGLJX010000132.1 GCA_023142175.1 Emcibacter sp. | reverse complement strand
GGCGGCGGTTGCGAGCTTGCCATGATGTGTGATTTCATTCTGGCGGCAGATAATGCCAAATTCGGCCAACCGGAAATTAAGCTGGGCGTTATTCCCGGCGCAGGCGGCACACAGCGACTGACCCGCTTTGTGGGCAAGTCAAAGGCCATGGAAATGGTGCTGACGGGCCGCATGATGGATGCGGAAGAAGCTGAACGCTCTGGTTTGGTGAGCCGGGTGGTTCCGCTGGATGATCTTCTGGATGAGGCATTGAAAGTTGCCCGCAAGATTGCTGATCTGTCCCTGCCCTCTGTGATGATTGCCAAGGAATGTGTCAATAAGGCTTATGAAACAACGCTTCGTGAAGGGGTGATGTTCGAACGCCGTATATTCCACTCCCTGTTTGCTACAGAGGACCAAAAAGAAGGCATGGCGGCTTTTGCCGAGAAAAGAACGGCAAAATTCAAGCATAAATAAACATTTGTTGAGGGGGCGGCGCTTTTTAGCAAAATATCTTGAAAAGCAAGCTTGACCAATGGGTCAGGCATGTTTATAAGCCACCACTTGAAATTGGATCAAAAAAATTCAAAGTCCTTGATTCTCCTGAAATCTATAGTCAGTAGAGAGCCGAGAATTTTATACAAAGAAAGATAGGTACCCCTGATGGCTAATTTGTTACAGGCTAAAAAAAGAATTCGCGCCAATGCACGGCGGGCAGAAGTAAACAAATCCCGCAAAAGCCGGATTCGCACATATGTTAAAAAAGTTGAACTGGCGCTGGAAAGCGGTAACGCTGAAGATGCCGCATCTGCTCTGAAAGCGGCTCAGCCCGAACTGATGCGCGGTGTTACAAAAGGCGTTATGCATAAAAAAACAGCATCACGGAAAGTTTCCCGTTTGGCAAAACGGGTGAAGGCGCTTTCGGCTTCTGCCTAAGAATTCCGAGTCGCCTGAACAAATCCGGCGAGTCTCTGCAAAATACAGTTAATCAAAAGCTGAACCCTTTCCGGTTCGGCTTTTTTTTGTAGAATCCGGTGTGACAGAGACTGAATCATTGTACCCTTCATAAGTGCGGAGATGTGATAATATTGCCACATACCAGATGTAGTATATTGTATCCAAGTCAAGCCATATCTGGTCTATAAATAGTGATTATTTTCTGATGAATCGGTTGCTAGAATACCTCCTTGGTTGTAGGCTCAATGACGTCCATAAGGGGATGAAACGACTAGTAATCGGTGAGGGGGTTTTAGGCTATGTTTTTATGAGCCTAAGCGGTTCATTGTCTATGTTCGAACAGTCTCTAAGGTTGAATATTTTCTATAATTGAATATTAGATCTGCGACATATTGGTTGCAGGCAAGGGAATTTTGCTTTGTTGTTTGAGGAAAAGTAGATGAGCTATTCGGGCGATGTTACAGTAGAGCAGGCATGGAAAGCTCTTGCGAAGGATGAAAAAGCCGTACTGATAGATGTGCGTACGCAGGCTGAGTGGGCCTTTGTCGGTATATGTGATCTGTCCGATATGGATAAGGCTCCTCTCCTCGTCAGTTGGCAAAATTTTCCTCATATGGATATTAATTCAGGATTCGCAGAGATGGTAAGTGCTGAAGCGCTTTCTAAGGATAGCCCGCTTTATTTTCTTTGTCGGTCCGGGGTGCGTTCCAAAGCGGCGGCATCCGCTATGGTCTCGGCAGGTTATGAAAAATGTTTCAATATACTGGGCGGGTTTGAAGGCGATAAGAATGATGCGGGCCACAGGGGTCAAAGCGGTGGCTGGAAAGCGTCTGGATTGCCCTGG
>JAGLJX010000131.1 GCA_023142175.1 Emcibacter sp. | reverse complement strand
GTGGTCGATAAGGAAGTCAGTCTGGTGCTTACCGGAAATGGCGATGTGCTGGAATCTGCCGATGGTATTCTTGCCATTGGTTCCGGCGGCAATTATGCCCTCGCCGCTGCCCGCGCCCTGATAGAACAGGATCTTGATGCGGAACAAGTGGCCCGTAAAGCCATGGGAATAGCTTCCGACATCTGTGTCTATACCAATAATAATTTGACTGTTGAAATACTGGAAAGTGAATGACTTCTTTTACCCCTCGTGAAATTGTATCCGAACTGGATCGTTATATTATCGGCCAGAAAGATGCCAAGCGTGCCGTGGCCATTGCCCTGCGTAACCGCTGGCGCCGCCACCAGCTTGAAGATCAGATGAAAGAAGAAGTCCTGCCGAAAAATATCCTGATGATCGGCCCCACCGGGGTGGGCAAGACGGAAATTTCAAGACGGCTTGCAAAACTTGCCAATGCGCCCTTTGTCAAGGTTGAGGCCACAAAATTCACAGAGGTTGGGTATGTGGGACGTGATGTGGAGCAGATCATTCGTGATCTGGTGGAAATCGCCATGGGGATCGTACGCGAAAAGAAACGCACTCAAGTTACTGCTAAGGCGGAATTGAGCGCGGAAGAAAGAATTCTGGATGCTTTGGTCGGCGAAACCGCCAGCGCTGAAACAAGGCAGAAATTCCGCAATATGCTGCGTGAAGGGCAATTAGACGACAAGGAAATAGAGGTTGATGTGGTGGAAAGCGCCTCTTCCGGTATGCCATCCTTTGACATTCCCGGAATGCCCGGCGCCAGCATGGGCATGATCAATCTGAATGATATCATGGGAAAGGCCATGGGGCCAAAGACGGAAAAGAAAAAAATGACCGTCAAGGAATCATACAAAATTCTGGAATCCGATGAGAGCGACAAGCTGGTCGATGAAGACAGTATTGTCCGCGAAGCTCTTATTGCAGTGGAACAATCCGGCATCGTCTTTCTGGATGAAATTGACAAGATTGCTGGACGGGAAGGCCGTAGTGGCGGCGAGGTTAGCCGGGAAGGTGTGCAACGCGACCTGCTGCCGCTGATCGAGGGCTGTATCGTATCAACCAAATATGGCCCGGTGAAAACCGACCATATCCTGTTCATCGCCTCTGGTGCTTTCAGTCTTGCCAAACCATCTGACCTGTTGCCTGAATTACAGGGCCGTTTGCCAATCAGAGTGGAACTACGCGCCCTGACAGAGGAAGATTTCAAACATATCCTGACCGAGCCAGACTTCAGCCTGATCAAGCAATATGTTGCCCTGCTCGCCACCGAGGACGTGAAACTAACCTTCACCGAAGACGGCATTGGTGCTATTGCCAAACTATCGGCGGAGATCAACCGCAGTGTGGAAAATATCGGTGCGCGGCGTCTTCACACGGTGTTGGAACGGGTATTGGACAACATCAGCTTTGATGCCACCGATAAATCAGGCATAGAAGTCGTTATAGACGCGGCTTATGTCACCGAACATATCGGCGATCTGTCAGACACCTCCGACCTGTCGAAATTTATTCTTTAGCTTGCGGCAAGGCCAACTCATGGCCTTCGCCGCCATAACGGGTGGCGAAATATTCTATTAAAAGACCCATCAATATACCCTCAACCACGAACCAGAAGGGGGATAAAAACAGCCCGTCCGGACCGAAGAAAATGATGAGCATCTCTGCCATCAAATCATAGATAAACAGGGTCAGTACAAAATTTAACCAGCCCCCCATGACAATGCCCCGTGCCCACCAGGGCATGGGAAGTTTCAACACAGGATTCCAGGCAAAAACCCCCACTAACCCCATAATGGCCCCAAAAGTGGTGTACCAAAATAAAAAGCCAAATCGTAACATTAAGTCCGCATCGGGCAAAAAATAGGGCAACCATATAAAGCCGCTAAGTCCGATCAAAAGACCCATTGTTTTTCCGATGATGAGCCGCATGGTTAAAGATGGTTTCTCAAACATTTTAGCCTCCTTTATGTCAACCCCCATATTATAGGATTAAAGCAAGCCTTTGTCCTTGACCTTTCTCATTTATATTATAACCCCTTAGCCCGCGTTTGGTTTGGGCTGGATATTAAAATATTCGCGAATAAAAGCAAAAGAGCTAAGCATTTCATGATCTATGACTCCTCACTTTTATGACGGATACCCCAGATTATTATCCATAAGAAGGCACGATAATGCATTTCACAGTTTACGTTTGCTATTTTTCACAGTAATCAAGGGTCATGAAAATCATTCTGGCACCGATGGAAGGCGTGGTCGATCATGCCATGCGGGAACTGCTCACCGCATCTGGTCATTATGACCTGTGCATCACCGAATTTGTCCGGGTGGTGGATCAGGTCTATAAAGCCCCCTATTTCCACAGGATATGCCCCGAATTACGCCAAGGTGGCAAAACCCGCGCGGGAACACCCGTTCGCATACAGATTCTGGGCCAGCATCCCGAATGGATGGCGGAAAATGCCCATGTTGCCACCGCGCTTGGCTCCCCCGGTATCGATATAAATTTCGGCTGTCCGGCAAAGACTGTAAACCGGCACAAAGGCGGCGCGGTATTATTACAGGAGCCAGAAACGCTGTATAAAATTGTCCACCAAGTGCGTGAGGCCGTGCCCGACCACCTGCCCGTAAGCGTCAAAATGCGCTTGGGCTATGAAAATACTGACCTTGCCACCGACTGCGCCCGCGCCATCGAAGACGGCGGCGCCCAAATGCTGACCATTCATGCACGGACAAAAATTCAAGGCTACCGCCCGCCGGCCCACTGGCATCTCATCAACGACATCCGGCAAAATGTGAGCCTGCCCCTTGTCGCCAACGGGGATATATGGTCACGGGCTGATGCCATAAAATGCCGCCGTGTTTCCGGCTGTGATGACATCATGATCGGGCGGGGGGCGCTGTGTCTGCCCAATCTGGTATCAGTCATTCGGGAGGATGCCGAACCAATGACATGGGCCG
>JAGLJX010000130.1 GCA_023142175.1 Emcibacter sp. | reverse complement strand
CCTTGCCTTCTAGTTGGTCATGGGGTTTTTTGGTGGTGATGCTGATGGCACCGCCGATGGTGTTCCGGCCAAATAATGTTCCCTGCGGCCCTTTAAGAACTTCGACCCGTTCCACATCCACAAGATCAAGTATTCCACCCACAGAGCGCGCGATATAAACCCCGTCCACATAAAGACCAACGCCCGGATCAACGGTGGGCAGGAATTCTTTTTGTCCGACACCACGAATATAAATGGCGGCCGAATTGCTGGCCCCGCCAAAGCTAGGGTTATTCTGGAATGACAGGTTCGGGGTAAACTGGGCTATTTCGCCCACATTGGTCACACCGCGATATTCAAGGCTGTCACCGGAAAAGGCTGAAATGGCGATAGGCGTGCTTTGCAGGCTTTCTTCGCGTTTCCGTGCGGTCACTGTAATTTCTTCCAAAAGCCAACTGGTGCTATTGTCATCATCCGCTGCGAAAGCAGTTGCAGGCGAGGTGAGTATCATGGATGTCAGGACAGTTCCATATAACAGAGCTGTTGTCAGATTATCTCTTCTGGGGGAAGTAAATTCTTTTTGCACGATGGCCTCCACATTTTGATTTTTATTTGATATTGCTTAATATGTTAATTAAACTGAATTTATTGTATTTTTTTATCAGTAATTTTATTATATATTTTTATCAGTATTTTCTGTTTATGAAGGAGGTGCTATTCAGATAATGCAGTCGCTGTTTATTTAGTGCGTCTTTTCCATATATTTCGGGCCTTGCCGCAAAAAACTGTACAAGTGGCAAAGGTCGTTTCATAATAGAAGCTGACCTTTAGAACAGAGACTGACATGGCTAATCCTTCCGAATCCCTCACCGGCATATTTTCTGCGCCACTGTGGCAGAGTGCTTTTCGTCCCTTCTATCTGCTCGGGGTAATTTATGGCCTTGGGATAATGGGACTGTGGATATTAACGTCATATGGGATCGTTGACTTTGTGCCGGCCTCATACAGCCTGTCCCTATGGCATGGTCATGAAATGATTTTTGGATTTTCCGGGGCCGTGGTCGCCGGATTTGTCCTGACCGCCCTGCCGGGATGGGTGGGTACGGAAGAAATCAGCGGCGGGAAACTGGCCCTGCTGGTTCTATTGTGGTTTCTGGGCAGGATTGCGGTCTATAGCAGCGGTTTAATTCCGCCTTATATAGTGCTTATTCTGGATAGTAGCCTTTATCTAGTGGCAACGATCATGGTACTGCCGGGATTACTAGCGGCGGAAAATAAACATTATCTGGCCCTGCTGCCCATTTTTCTAATGCTTTGTTTTGGCAATGTGGTTTTTCATCTGGCGGTTATGAACGGTGATATAGCCCGGGCCTCATGGGGTATTCAGGTCGGGCTTATGGGTATTGTGGTTAAATTCATACTGGCCGGCGGGTTTCTGACCACCGTATTCACCGGCAATGCGCTCAGACAGAAGGGCGGACCGGAGCTGTTGGTTAATCCGCTGCTGGAATATATATCGGCCTTGTCGCTGGTACTTTTTATATATGGCGCGTTATGGGACGTTTCAGCGGAGATTTCCGCCAGCTTTGCCTATCTGGCGGCGGCGGTGCAATTTGTGCGTTTTCTGCGGTGGCGGACTTATCTGATTCTTGACGCGCCTCTGGTGCTGATTATGCATCTGTCTTACCTTTGGTTTATTTGTGCTTTGATTTTATTTGGTCTGGGGGCTTCAATACCGGACATTGGCAGCCAAGTCTGGCTACATGCCTTCACGGTTGGGGCGCTGAGTCTGATGATGCTGTCGCTGATTACGCGGGTGGCGCTACGTCATACGGGCCGTCCTCTTGTGCCTGCCAAGGCCATGATATTATCTTTTGCCATCATGTTCTTCGTCGCTTTCTTGCGGGTTAAGATATCAATGGGGTTTTTGACGGAAAACTGGTTGCCGGTGACGGCGGTGATCTGGTCAATTTCTTTTGTGATTTACATAGCTGTTCATGGCGCGATGCTGGTCAAACCCAGCCTGCCAAAGAGAAGCAGCCCGAAAGGGCGGGCTTTGGAATCCTCATCTTAAAAATCCAGTGCAGAATCTAAATAGCACCCGCACCATATGAATAGACGGCTTGTACTTTAGGGTTCAAGCTGACTGGAAATAGTATGAGGAGATCATAATGACCAGTCGCGTGATGCGGGAGTTTGACTTGTTGCTACCGGAATCTGTATCCGAAGCCATAACATTACTCGCCACCCATAAAGATAAAGCCGCCGTTCTGGCGGGCGGAACCGACCTTTTGGTCGCCCTGAAATTTGATTATGATATTGATAATGTCATATCATTGGCCTTGGTACCGGGGCTGAATAACCTGAGTTTTGATACTAAGCTGGGCCTGACCATCGGGGCCAGAGTCACCATTGCTGATATTCTGAGGTCCGATGATGTGAAAAAACATTATCCTGCACTCTGGCAGGCGGCAAAGGTTTTTGCCACGCCGCAACTGCGCAATACGGCAACGGTGCTTGGTAATATCCTGCGGGCCTCTCCTGCGGGGGATTGCAGTCTGGCGCTTTATGCCCTCGGCGGTACATTGATACTGGAAAACACATCGGGCAGGCGTGAAGTTAATCTGGATGATTTCTGGCTTTCATATGGTGTTACGGCACGAAAAGATGATGAGCTTGCCGTCTCATTGCAGGTTCCGGCACCCTCAGCGGGTCAGAAAAGCGCTTTTCGCCGCATGACAAGGGTGACAGAGGATCTGTCCAAGCTCAACGCTGCGGTCAACCTGCAGATGGACGGCGACAAATGCACGGGCGCACGGGTCGCCATGGGCTGTGTCGGCCCCACATTAATACGACTGCCCAAGGTAGAAGGGCTGCTTACAGGGGCCATTATTACCTCGGATTTTCTAGAGGGAATATCAAATATTGTTGGCTCAGAAATCAAACCCATTGACGACATTCGCTCCTCTGCGGAATACCGCCTGAAGGTGGCGGGTGTATTGGTAAAACGCGTGATAAAACAGGCTCTGAACGAAGGAAATGATCAATGAAAAAACA
>JAGLJX010000013.1 GCA_023142175.1 Emcibacter sp. | reverse complement strand
CCAGCGGTGGCCCCGATGAAAATACCGTCAAGCTGGAAGCTCCAGATTGATATGAGAGGCAGGATAATGACCCATGCCAGATAACCTCCGGCGGCATTCCTGACGTCTGGTATATTGGTCAGAGCGTTAATGAACATTTCACCGAAAGCCAGATAAATCAGACTGAATAATCCCGCTGTCACAAGCGCCCACTTGCTAGACAGGATAACAGCCTTATGGAATCCTGAACGGGACTTGGCGCCGATTTCTTTTCCCACCAATACCTCTGCGGCCTGGGCGAAACCGTCAAGGCCATAGGATGTAACCATTTGCAGATTCATGAGGATGGCATTGGCCGCCAAAATTTCATTGCTCATATTGGCCCCCAATATGGTGAAGACGGCCATTGATCCGGTAAGACAGGCGGTTCGTATGAATATATCCCTGTTAAGGACAAATAATTTTACAAATTCTGTGCGGTCAAACAATCCGATACGGGCCTTGATACTCCATATGCTATGGCCGATTAACTTGTTGCTATGTTTGGAGATTAACCTGAAAGCCAGAACAGCAGCCATGGCTTCAGCAAGAATAGTCCCCAAAGCCACCCCGTTAACATCCATGCCAAAGCCATAAACCAGCGTAAAATTCAACAGAATATTGCTTATATTCATAAACAGTTGAATCCATAACGCCTCCTTGGCTTTGTGGAGCCCTAACAGCCAGCCCACAGCCACAAAATTCATGAGTGCAAATGGCGCACCCCAAATGCGTATCATGAAATATTCACGGGCCAGTCGCTCAACCTCTGGGTCTGCGCCGATGAGCGTGAAAATAATTTCCGCTACCGGCCACTGTATCAGGATGAAAATAGCCCCAATGATCACCGCACTAAGGCTCGCCCGCATATATATTTTGGGTATTGTCGCATTTTCAGTTCGCCCAGCCGCCTGAGCGGTAAATCCAGTAGTGGCCATACGCAGAAAATTGACACTATTATACAGGATACTGATGATCATCGCTCCAAGAGCAATGGCGCCAAGATACCGGGGATCAGGCAGGTGCCCCATGATGAAAGCATCCGCCAGGCCAAGTAGCGGGATGGAAATATTAGCGATTATGGACGGTATGGCGATCTGCCACATTCGACCTGCTTGTAGCTTTTCAGTCATCGTGTACCAAAATATTTTTTTTATTAGTCGTTAGGCTATTGGATTCTTGATAAAGATACTCATATTATCTTGCAAAGACAGTTAAAAAAAACATAATGATTATGTAATGAACTTATATTTTATACACATAAAAAATGTATTTATTTTTAAACTACACTAAAGTATATAGAATTTAATTTTTTATATAATAGTTTAAGGCTAAGGAAATAAGATGAGTGGTCAACATTCTTCACAGACAAATGATCATGCGATCAAAGAACTGGATTCAGTCGTTGTGCGCTTTGCGGGTGATTCCGGTGACGGTATGCAATTAACGGGAACGCAGTTCTCTGTGGTGACGGCACTGGAAGGAAGTGACCTGTCGACCTTCCCGGATTTCCCTGCAGAAATCAGAGCCCCTGTGGGAACCACTTTCGGCGTATCGGCCTTTCAGATCAACTTTGGTTCTGTAGAGGTTTCCACCGCAGGCGATGAGCCGGATGTCTTGGTAATCATGAACCCGGCAGCCCTGAAAGTAAATCTGTCCAATTTGCGTAACGGCGGCATGATCATTCTGGACGAGGGCGCCTTCAACGCTAAAAATATTAAGAAGGCCGGGTATGAAACCAACCCGCTGGAAGATGACAGCCTGTCACATTACGATGTGAAACGCATGGATATCACAAAGATGACCGTTGAGGCGGTGAAGGAATTCGGCCTTGGTAATAAGGATAGTCTGCGCTGTAAGAATATGTGGACGTTGGGTTTGCTTTTGTGGATGTTTGGCCGGAAAAGGCAGACTATCATTGATAGTCTGGAACAAAAATTTGCCAGCAAGCCTGAAATAGCAAAAGCAAATGTCGCGGCCTTAAATGCGGGTCACGCTTTCGGTGAGACGGCTGAAATGTCGAGTAATCTACGCCGCTATCAAATCAATAAATATAAAGAAGCGCCGGGAACCTACCGGACGGTGAACGGTAATCAGTCTTTATCATGGGGCATACTTGCGGGTTCGCAATTGGCGGATCTTCAGCTTGTTCTTGGCTCATACCCGATCACGCCGGCATCTTCTCTGTTGCATACCCTGTCGGGTCTTAAGCAATTCGGGGTTATTACCTTTCAGGCGGAAGATGAGATTGCCGCTATTTGTGGGGCTATTGGTGCTTCATTTGCGGGTTGTCTCGGCCTGACCACAAGTTCCGGCCCCGGTATTGCATTGAAGGGCGAGGCCATCGGACTTGCCATAACCACAGAACTGCCGTTGATTATTGTTAATATTCAGCGGGCGGGTCCCTCTACGGGGCTGCCGACTAAAACCGAACAATCTGACCTGTTTCAGGCCGTTTGGGGGCGGAACGGGGATGCGCCAATTGTTGTGCTCTCTGTATCCAATTCCACAGACGGTTTTGATGTGGGCATCGAAGCGGTGCGTATTGCAACAAAATACATGACACCGGTTATGATTTTGTCGGACGGTTATATCGCTAATGCCTCAGAGCCGTGGAAGATACCTGATATTAATGATTATGAACCGTTCCCGGTAAAATTTCATGAAGAGAAGGAAGGTTTCCACCCCTTGTTACGTGATCCTGAAACTCTGGCCCGGGTCTGGGCTAAGCCCGGAACAGAGGGGCTGATGCACCGGATTGGTGGCATTGAGAAGGACTATGACAGTGGTCATATTTCCTATGATGCGGCCAACCATCAGAAAATGACCGATACGCGCAAAGCCAAGATTGATAATATTGCGAATGATATGCCGCTTCAGGATGTTTCACTGGGTGAGGCGGGCGGTAAGCTGGCAGTGATCGGTTGGGGTTCCACATATGGCGCCATCCATCAGGCGGTTAAAAAGGCCCGCAAAGACGGCATGGATGTATCTCATATTCATTTGCGTCATATCTGGCCTTTACCGCGAAATTTGGGCGAATTACTTAAAACTTATGACAAAGTGATTGTGGCGGAAATGAATATGGGACAACTGAATACATTGTTACGCAGCCAGTATCTGCTGGATACTCACCTTTTATCCAAAGTTTCGGGCCAGCCCTTCAAGATTTCGGAAATTACCAATACAATTGTTGAGAATTTGGGAGATGCCAAATGAATAAGCAGGTTGAGATAAAAAAAGCCTCCCCTAAAGATTTTGAAACAGATCAAGAAGTTCGCTGGTGCCCCGGATGTGGTGATTATGCGATCCTCAAGGGTGTGCAGATGGCTTTAGCCAACACCGGCTCAAAGCCGGAAAATACTGTATTTGTTTCCGGCATTGGCTGTTCTTCGCGTTTTCCTTATTATGTATCAACTTATGGATTTCATACAATTCATGGTCGGGCGCCGGGCTTTGCCACGGGCATTAAGCTGGCAAATCCGGAGCTTGATGTATGGCTGGTGACAGGTGATGGCGATGGCTTAAGCATTGGCGGCAATCATATGCTGCATATTTTGCGCCGCAATGTAAACATTCAGATCATGCTGTTTAACAACGAGATTTACGGCCTGACTAAGGGGCAGTATTCGCCAACTTCCAAGCCGGGCCTGAAAACACCATCAACGCCCATGGGTTCTGTTGATGCGCCATTGTCACCCTGTGTCTTTGCGCTGGGGGCAGGGGCGCGGTTTGTGGCGCGGGGCATCGATACATCATTGAAGGAACTCCCCGTTACATTGGCGCGTGCCAAGGAACATATGGGCGCATCCTTCATTGAAATATTTCAGAACTGCATCGTCTATAATGACAATGTCTTTGGTGAATTCACCGCGAAAAAGACCGCCAAGGACACCCAAATTCACGTTAAGCATGGCGAAAGGATGATTTTTGGCAAAGAAATTCAGAAAGGCCTTCGCTTCAACGCCGAAAAATTCGGACTGGAAGTTGTCACCATTGGCGAAGACGGCATTACAGAGGATGATATTCTGGTTCATGATGAAACCAATCGTCATATGGCTTTCATGTTATGTGAGCTGGAATCGCCTGATTATCCGGTGGTCTGCGGCGTGATCTATTGTAATCCTGCTGAAAGTTATGAAAGTTCTGTGCATTATCAGATTGAGCAGGCCAAACAGTCGAAAAAAGCCGACTTTAATGCCTTGCTGCATTCTGGGCGCACATGGGTCGTGGAGTGAGCGAAATAAATCATAATTAAAATCTAAAATGCGCCGAACTATTCCGGCGCATTTTTTTTGCAGGATTTTGGACTATACTGCGTATAATATATTAGAGAGCTTAAAAAAAAGGGCCTTATGATCCTGAAAAGGGTAGAAGATATACCGGATGAGCAGTTGATAGTCCGCATCGCAGATGGGGACAGGACCGCGTATAAGATGCTGGTTGAACGGCATCTCAGGATATTTCTTGGCTTTGCTGCGCGGGTTGTGGGTGATTGGGCGGAGGCAGAGGATATCATGCAGGAAGCCTTCCTGAGGGTCTGGAAAAATGCCGCTAAATGGGATCAGGGGCGCAAAACACTTTTTACGACGTGGTTTTACCGGGTTGTGATGAATTTATGTATTGATGTAAAGCGCAAGCGTAGGAGTAAGCCGACATTAGATCTGAGTGAAGCCTTTGGTGTGATATCTGATACCCCTAAAGCGGATGAATATTTGAGTAATAAACAAATGGCAGCACAGATTGCTGTCGCTATGGAACAATTGCCGCAAAGACAACGAATTGCGATGAGCCTGTGTTATTTACAGGGCTTGGGAAATAAACAAGCAGCAGAAATTCTGGGTATCAGTACCGGAGCCATAGAATCTCTGTTGGTGAGGGGCCGCAAAACTATGGCCGAAATACTCAAGGCTCAAAAACAAGAGTTCTTTAAGGAGACGATTTGATGAATGATGAAAAACTCGACAATTTTCTGCGGGCTTACCAGTCTGAGACTGATCTTGCCCCTTCGCGGAAATTGATGGATGATATTCTAGCAGTTCCGGATCAGAGCAGGTCTTTTGTTTTTCGCCCTTGGCACTGGTTTGACATGATGATGCCAAAAGCAGTTGGATGGGCGCTGACCTGCTGCCTTGGAATTTATATCGGGCTATCGTCACCGGATGGGGGTATCACAGCGGATGAGGAATATTATCTGTATGGTCAGGCGCAGCTTCTGCTTTCTGAGGATATGACGCAGGAGGATACGGACTAATGGCGGAAAATTCTGGAAAAACCAGATGGATAAATGTGGTTTTGTTTTTCTCACTGGCCTTGAATTTTTTCATAGCCGGTTATCTGGTATCTGATACCAAAGTATTTAAAGAAATGCATGTAAAAAAAATTATGCACAAACGGCCTGAGATCAGAATTGTGGACTATTTTCCTAAAAAGGAACGAAAAGAGTTCAAGCGGCGGATGTTCGAACAGCGCAAAAAAATAATTCCTGTACAACGCGGGGTTTTCCTAAGTCAGAAGGATATTTTTAAAGCCATTTCCGAAAAAATGGTTGATGAGGAAAAACTCAGGCAGGCTTTTCAAAAACATCAAAGCACAGATAATTTATTACAAACCACAGTGAATGACATTGTGGTTAAAATGCTCATGGAAATGGATTATAAAACCAGATTGTCAATCATTAAACGGGGCAAAAAAGCCCATATTCACCGTAAGAAAATGAGAGAACGCTGGAAGGGTGACAGGGCCCATATAGAGGGTAGAAAAATGACCATGCCAGAAGGGGGTGGTTCGTAGTAAAGGTAAATATTTAGTTAAAATTAACGGTTTGTCAGCTTGATTGCTTTATTGTATGTTAGTTGAGTAGAGTTTATTTGACAAAATTTAAGGAATTAAGATGATTTCTGCCGTTTCGGCTCCCATTGTACATACTTCGCCCCCGCCCGGAAATTTGCAGGCGGGACGGTCGAATGTGTCTTTGGAAACCCAGACAACAGAAGAAAATCCGTCCCAGTCTCTCGCGCAGCTGACTGCTGAAGAAAAAGTTATTGTCGAAAAACTTAAGAAAATTGATCAGGAAGTGCGTGCCCATGAGCGGGCTCATAAAAATGCAGGCGGTCAGTTCGCCGGATCTGCTTCTTTTGGTTTTGAACTAGGCCCTGATGGCAGACGATATGCCGTAAGTGGCGAAGTCTCCATCGACATTGCTCCGGTGGATGGTGACCCCGCGGCAACCATTGCTAAAATGAATGCGGTGTCTGCGGCCGCTTTAGCTCCGGCAAAACCCTCTAGTCAAGACAGGCAGGTTGCGGTACAAGCCGCAGCCATTCGTGCCGAAGCACAGGCGGAACTGGTCAAACTAAGCCGACTGGCGCTATCTGATGAAGAAAATGGCGGGGAAGATTCTAATTCTCGTAATATTTCCGCTCTGGAAGCCTATGAGGCTGGAGTTGTTTCAGAAAATAGTAAAAATATTTCTGGTAATATTTTAGATTTTTTCAGCTAAAAACCCAAATTTTATACTGTTCTTGCACAGCAGGCCAATTGAGGTCAGTCTATATTAATATTCTCCAAAGTATGATTGATAACCGTTCGGAGCTTTGCTGGTACAATTGGTTTATGCAATAGGATATGGCCACTTTCCTGAGCCTGTAACATACGATCTCTTGCTGTATCACCCGTGATGATAATGGCGGGTATTTTTTTCTTGAAATAATTGTTTATGGCGTCGATTGCCTGTGTGCCAGTACGTTTTTCCCGTAACCTGAAATCTGTTATGACCATATCCGGGGCGAAGTCATGGTGGCTTAAATAATTGAGGGCATCTTTTTCTGCCCCGAAAGGGAGTACTGTATGACCCCAGTTTCCTAGCAGTTGGGACATAGCATCAAGCGCATCACTTTCATCATCAATCAAAATTATTTTTCCTTTTTTGAAGGTCAGATTGAATGAATGGCCTGAATCATGGGTCATCTCAGGTATTTTATCGGAAAGGGGAACGGTGATCATGAAACTTGTTCCTTTCCCGATAGTGGAATGGACCGTGATTTTATGGAACAACAGGTCACACATACCTTTTACGATTGATAAACCAAGACCCAGACCTCTATTTTGGTCCCGTTCGGGGTTATTAACTTGGTAATATTCTGCAAAGATATTGTCGATGAGATGATTAGGGATGCCGATCCCAGTATCATGAACTTCAATCCTCAGATAATTTCCTCTTTTACGGCATCCCAGAAGAATTTTGCCGCCATTATCTGTATAGCGAATGGCATTGCTGACCAGGTTATTAAGTATCCGGTCAAGCATATGGGCATCACTTTCAATAATCCATGAAATATTTTGTGTCTTGAACAGGATTTTTTTTTCCTGCGCCAATGGGGAAAGCCCACGTTTTAATGCTCTGAAAACATCATTTACCGACAAAGGAACCACATATGGACGGATGATCCCCGCATCTATTTTTGATATATCAAGAAGATCATTCAGCTGTCCTCTCAGGTTGCTTGATGTGTGTTCTATTTTTTGCAGTAAATATATCTGAGTCGGATTGACCATCTGTTTTTTTAACGATTCGATGAAAAACCCCATAGCGTGCAGGGGCTGGCGCAAGTCATGACTGGCGGCGGCAAGAAAAGATGATTTGGCCTTATTAGCTGATACGGCTCTTTCATTTTCTCGTCGCAGTATTTTTACAAGGTCGGTATTTTTGAAGCGAAGTTTTATTGACTGCAAAAATGATTTCTGAAAAACAAGACTAAAAGCCAGATTGATGAACAGGAATATTACACAAAACATACTTACCGATATATGTATTTCATCGCCAAAACTATATTGCCTAAAGGCTAATCCAGTCATTATTGGTATGGCAAAGGAAAAGTAGGCAGGGGCAAAGGATGAAAGACCGGGTACGGCTCCCGCAGTTATACCAAATAAAACTACCGTGATGAATTGCAGCGTTGCAGCATCGCCAAATAGGGGGAAAAAATACCCAGCAGATCCCCACGCAACCCCAGACCATGCCGCAAGAAGAACATTAATAAAACCAAGCAACCTGAGCTCAATATCATAGGGACGCTGGATATATAAAAGCATGATGCGCATCGCAGACGGAAAATTAACTAACAAAAACCAATTTAGCAACACATCGTGAGGAACTACCGACCAAAGCGTATAGCAAGTCAGGGAGGATAACAAAAGAACGATAGCCAGAATAACTTTAATCTGTTGTGAGACCAAATTCAGCTGTTCTGCCCAAACTCGATGTGACGGGGACCGAAACTTCACATCTTTCTCTGCTTTTTTTTTCGTACTTTTTTTCATCCGCATACTTCCCCGTTTCAGTAGGGCGACTAAAGAGCCTTAATGATATTATCAACCATTTTCTTGGCATCGGAAAATAGCATCATGGTATTGTCCCGGAAGAAAAGTTCATTTTGCACGCCCGCATAACCACTGGCCATGCCACGTTTGACGAACAATACCGTATTTGCCTTTTCCACATCGAGGATAGGCATTCCGTAAATTGGGCTGGCCTTATCAGTTTTTGCAGAGGGGTTTGTCACGTCATTGGCACCAATGACAAAAGCAACGTCCGCCTGAGCAAACTCATTATTGATGTCTTCCAGCTCAAATACTTCATCATAGGGAACATTGGCTTCGGCAAGCAATACATTCATATGCCCTGGCATACGTCCGGCCACCGGATGAATGGCATAGGAAACCTTAACACCGGCTTCTTTAAGCAGGTCAACCATTTCACGCAGGGCATGTTGGGCCTGCGCCACTGCCATGCCATAGCCCGGAACAATGATTACCGAACCTGCGTTTTTCATAATGAAGGCCGCATCATCAGCAGAGCCACGTTTAACGGGGCGGGTTTCAACTTCACCACTACCCGCAACTGCATCCTCGCCGCCAAAGCCACCAAGAATTACACTGATGAAAGACCTGTTCATGGCCTTGCACATGATATAGCTCAGGATCGCACCGGAGGAGCCAACAAGAGCACCCGTGATAATCAAAGCATTATTTTGCAGGGTAAAACCGATACCCGCAGCGGCCCAGCCGGAATAGCTGTTCAGCATACTGACTACGACCGGCATATCTGCGCCACCGATAGGGATGATAATCAGGAAGCCGATAATGAAGCTCAGTCCTATTATCCACCACATCAGGTTAATGCCCGCCACTTCGGAAATATCCCCCATGGCAAAGACCACAATCAAGCCAACGATGGCAATCGCCAGACCTGCATTGATCACATGACGACCCGGCAGCATGATTGGCGCACCGGACATATTGCCGTTCAGCTTGGCGAAAGCGATAACCGAGCCAGAGAAAGTGATGGCGCCAATGGCCGCACCCAAACTCATTTCAACCTTACTGGCGGCAAAGATATTACCCAAGGCATCGGTAATCCCAAAGCCACTTGGCTCCAGAAAGGTAGCCGCAGCCACCAGAACAGCGGCAAGCCCGACAAGGGAGTGAAAGGCCGCAACCAGTTGCGGCATGGATGTCATGGAAATGCGCAGAGCCGTCATGATGCCGATAGCACCACCAACGGCAACAGCCACGGCAATCCATTCATAGGAAACAATGGTCGGGTTCAGCATGGTTGTTACAACCGCGATGACCATACCGATCATGCCTTGCACGTTACCTTTCCGGGATGATTCCGGTGATGAAAGCCCGCGTAGGGCCATGATGAACAGCACGCCTGAAATCAGATAAGCGAGTGCGGTTAGGTCTGTAATATTTTGTGATGACATTTTCTAGCCCTCCCTATTTCTTTTTCTTATACATGGCAAGCATGCGCTGGGTTACGGCGAAACCGCCAAAGATATTCACCGCCGCGAGGCCAATGGCAATAATGCCGAGGATTTTGGCTATATTCATATCGGCAGGGCCAGCCGCAATTAATGCACCAACGATGATCACCGATGAAATGGCATTGGTGATTGCCATGAGCGGGGTATGCAGGGCGGGGGTTACGCTCCACACCACATAATATCCGATGAAGATTGCCAGAATGAATAGTGAAAATTGGGACAGAAATGGGCTGACTGCCGCCGCATGAATGGCCGTATCAGCAACTTGTTGTGTCATATCCATCTTAATTTCCTCCTTTTAAGCGTTCATGAACGATAGCACCATCTTTGGTAAGTAAGGTGCCAGTAATAATTTCATCTTCCCAATCAATATTCAGGGCCTTGCTTTCCTCATCAATAAGCGGGGTGAAAAAATTCAACAGGTTCTTGGAATAAAGCGCGCTGGCATCGGTCGCAACACGACTTGGCACGTTATAATGGCCTACAATCTTGACACCGCTTTCCAGTATAATCTTGCCCGCCTGTGATAATTCACAGTTGCCGCCACTTTCCACTGCAAGGTCGATGATAACTGACCCCGGTTTCATGCTCTGAACCATTTCTTTAGTGATCAATACAGGTGCCGGACGTCCCGGTATAAGGGCTGTCGTAATGACAATATCCTGTTTGGCAATGGTTTCTGCGATCAATGTGGCCTGTTTTGCTTTATAGTCATCGCTCATTTCCTTGGCGTATCCGGCTTCTGTTTCACCGCCCTCATCGCTTTCCACCATAACAAATTTACCGCCAAGGCTTTCCACCTGTTCTTTGGCCACGGCCCGCACGTCTGTGGCTGATACCACCGCGCCCAGTCGTTTTGCTGTTGCGATGGCCTGTAGCCCGGCAACACCACAACCCATGACCATTACTTTTGCCGGGGCAACCGTGCCCGCCGCTGTCATCATC
>JAGLJX010000129.1 GCA_023142175.1 Emcibacter sp. | reverse complement strand
GGAATTCCCCGGCGGCAAGGTAGAAACAGGCGAAACGCCGGAACGTGCCCTGATCCGTGAACTGAATGAGGAACTGAACATTGACGTGACCGAAGCCTGTCTCGCGCCCTTTGTTTTTGCGTCCCATACCTACGAAGATTTCCACCTGTTGATGCCTACATTTTTGTGCCGCCAATGGGACGGTATCCTCACCGCACAGGAAGGCCAGAATCTGAAATGGGTCAGAATACAAGACCTGTCAAAATACCCCATGCCCCCCGCAGACGAGCCTCTGATTGCCATGATCCGGGATTTTTTGTGAGATTTATTTATATTCAGAACTGCATTCGTCTAGAGGCTCAAAAACATGCTTAAGCTTTAAAACTATTTCTGATCTGTCATTCTTTTTCGGTTTATTAATATTTTCTGGAATTAATAGCTTTAAGTGAGAATGATATCGGCCTTGGTCATTGCTAGGATCATGTTCAACTTCAATGCTGATATTATTGGCCGTATTAATATTTCTTATGAGAGTTACCAAACAAGTGTAAGCCCCTCTGTACTCGCGGCTCTCATGAGTAAGTCGGTCTTTTGTTACCTTAATATTTCCAAGTACGTGAACATCTATGATTGTTGGCGCATACTTTCTCCACACCACGGATTCACAATATTTATTATCAGTCTTAAAAAGAAAAACTTTTTTCCAAAATATTTCATAATTTTCAAACATAAATGGAAAGAACACATGACGACTAACTTCATCACTTGCTAGTATGGATTCTATCTTTTCCATATCAGATCTACTATCTAAAATAGATCTGGCAAAATTTCAGAATAAAAATTGTTAAGGCTAAATTCTATATCATCTATTCTGACTAGAGTATTTCCGTTATTATCGAGGGAATAAAAATGTAGGAAGTTTTCTTCAATGGTTAACAAGCAAGTCTTATCCCTGTTTTCCCAAGCAAAAATTACATCTCCATCTTCGTCTAAGGCAACTTTTGGTAAGTCATAACTATCATCTAGCCATCTAAGAATTAAAAGAGAGTTGTTAACAGACGTTACGTTGGCTAGGCAGCTATCCTCGGGAAAAACAGCATTTATTGTTGACAGTGTTAAGAGTTCTTGAATTTTTGTTTTTTTCCGAAAGTGATCTAAGTTTATAGGTGTTCGTCCCACATAATTATCAGCTTTTACCTCTAGTGCAGGAAAAGGGGCATTATATGCAAATGAAGGCTCATTTTGGGTATTCATTTTATTCTTTCCCATTTAGTTTTTTGAATATCTTCACATGTCAATTCTAAAAAGCTATTAACAACCCAGTCACGGGCTAATTTAAACCAATTATCAAGCGGTTCATTCATATCTTTACTCGGCATCCCTGCAACGACAAAGTCCATCCTTAAAATAAGAGGTTTCTGTGGTTTAGGTATTCCATTTGTCACATGTACAGTTAATTGACCGCAGTTGTTAGGTAGTAGGTACGCCGTCTTCCAATTAAGAGCATTTAGTTCTGGCAAAAAAGAATGTTGTTTTAAGGCCATAACAGGAGATTTTAAAATACTAGCCAAATCTGCTGTGGTTTTAGATGAATCTTGTTCATAATCTTCATTGATGTAAGAGAGTTCTAGTTGCTTTATATGTATGCTACCCAATTGATTTTCATCTATGAAAGAAATAAATTCATTCCAATATTGTTTAAAAGCATCAAAAACTTCTTCGAACCTAGGATATTCTCCGTCATCTAATTTTCGCCAGTTGAACAAGAAGCGGTCTTTTTGTAGTTGTATCAGTTCATGTTGATCATTCCCAACAAACCATACTCGAGGCAATGGCAGTGATGTGCCAAATTCAAAAGTTACCCTATTTTCTTGAATTTCTGGAACTCTGTTTATAGGTGGTACGTCTTGGGTTTCTGGAAATTCGGATTTAATCTTTGACCAAAATTCTCCGAAATGAACAGATTGGAATTTTTCAATAGGAGCAAACGCTACACTACATACCACCTCTATTATAGGAGGTTTCTTAAAATGAGGACGCTCTATTTTCATTATAGCTATCTATGTTGATAAATTTTATATGCCTATTAAATACTATAGTATTTTTCCATATAAAACAAGTTCTAATATGCCTAACTTATTGAATCTATTTATTGATTCCAATCAATGACTTAGACGGCACACTTATTTCCCCCCAAACACATCCGTCAGACTCACCTTGCCCTGCCCTGGCTTTAGCGGTTGTTGCTGGCTTTCGTGGGGGGACCAGCCCATCATGTATATGATGTCGAAGGTCACATTGATGCGGTCCCGATGGTCGATGAATTTCTCCTGATAGATTTTAGCCATCTCCATCATCACCCGTGGCGAAGTCAGGCCGCGGAACCGCTTGCTGAGGATATTTCCCTCACCCATGCCGCGCAATTCCTGCATCAGCTTGAAAGCATTCTCATAAGTGACCGTGATCCGGTCCGTATCGATCACGGGCAGGGCAAATCCGGCGCGTTGCAATAAGGCCCCCGCATCCCGCACATCCACAAAGGGGGAAATGCGCGGGCTGATTCCGCCGCGGATGTTAACCTCTGCCGCCATCATGGATTGGCGCAATTCGGTTAGAGTTTCGCCGCCGAGCATGGCACAGAGGAATAATCCGTCGGGCTTTAAAGCCTGTTTGATCTGGGCGAGGCAACCGGGCAGATCGTTGACCCAGTGAAGGCTCAGATTGCTCAATACCAGATCGAGAGATTGCGGTTTATAGGGTAATAGCTCCTCATCCGCTTGTACGCGGGCGCCATGACATGCCCCAAGAAATTTTTGGGACAGGTCTTGGTTGATGACAAATTTGTCTTTCAGAAGCTTCGCCAATGCCCCGTCATGGCAACCAAGATCCAGTATGTTATTAAAGTCCCGCTTGATATCACGATATTTATCATAAAGCCGGTCGGCAACTTCCGTGACCAGAAACCCGCAAGATTCAAAGTTATCAGCCGCTTTGTCGCGGTTCCGGCGCAGGGCCTGTCGGTCAAAGACAATTGCAGGATTGTCAGAAGTATCAGTTTTTGTCATACTGACTATATGGCATTTTTGCCGCAAGGGGAAAAGACCCAAATGAATGTTATTCCAAAATGGTGCCGACGGCTGTTGGATCAATTATTACCGCCCCGATGTCTGTCGTGTGGCACAGGGACACAGGATACGGGTCGGCTTTGCTCTGCTTGCTGGAAACATCTGCGTTTTCTTCAGGGTCCGGCCTGTGATTGTTGTGGGCGTCCTTTTGACTTTCATACTGATGTCAGTTTATGTGGAGATTGTATGATAAAACAACCCGCATATGATAGGGCGCGTTCGGCGCTGCGTTATGATGACGGCTCCCGGAAAATGATCATTGCTTTCAAGCATAATGACCGTACGGATTATGCGGAATTTTTCGGTCAATTGCTGCTTCAGGCCGACGGGTCTTTTAACCTGACCGATGCCATCGTAACCCCCGTACCGCTTCATAAAAAACGTCTTGGCAAACGCCGTTATAATCAAGCGGCGCTCATGGGTCAGGTTTTTGCGGACAAAAAACAATATAACTATATTACCGATATGCTTATCCGGGAAAAACACACCCCACCCCAACAGGGCAACCATAGCAATCGCAAGCGAAATGTGGCCGGGGCGTTTAAGTTTAAGGCCAAATATCACGATATTATCAGGGGTCGACCGGTCATTCTGATTGACGATGTTTATACCACCGGGGCGACGGTAGGGGCCTGCGCACAGACTTTAAAACGCGCCGGAGCAGGGCGGGTGGAAATCATTACCGTTGCAAGGGTTTGTCAACCATCTTGAACTATAATAGCACCGTCCCTATATTAGGGCTGAAGTAGATTTAAACTGAAGTGATGCAGATGAAAAAAATTACCATATATACGACGATGTTATGCCCCTATTGCATTGGTGCAAAACACCTGTTGAAAAAGAAGGGCCAGAAATTTGACGAGATTGATGTTGGCAGACAGCCGGATCAGCGCTCAGTGATGGAAGACCGGGCGAATGGGGTCCGTACTGTGCCACAGATATTCATCGGCGATCAGCATGTGGGCGGCTGTGATGATCTTTATGCTCTTGACAGATCCGGCGCATTGGACGCTTTGCTGGCGTGATGCCTGAAAAATCCCGACATAATAAATTTACCGTAGGTCTGGTTCAGATGTCATCCACCAATGAGGTGGCAGAGAATATGGCCTCTGCTGAGGCTTTGATACGTGAGGCTGCTGCACGTGGGGCAAAAATGGTCCTGACACCGGAAATGACCACCCTGCTGGAACTGGACCGTACCGCCCTGCTCGGCAAAATATATACCCAAGACGATGATCCCAGCCTGCCGGTCTTTCAGGATTTGGCACGGGAGCTTAAAATCTGGCTGGTGATCGGGTCCATGGCCATAAAGTCCGGTGACAAGATCGCCAACCGGTGTTTTGTCATCGCACCGGATGGAAAAACTGCCGCCCATTACGACAAGATCCATATGTTTGATGTTGATCTGCCCGGCGGCGAACAATATCGGGAATCCCGGTCTTACGCGGCGGGGGAACAGGCCGTTGTGACACCAACCCCGTGGGGCAATATGGGCTTGAGCATATGTTATGATCTGCGCTTTCCCCATCTGTACCGCCGTCTTTCTCAGTCCGGCGCGCAGATGTTAGCTGTTCCTGCCGCCTTTACTGCCGTGACCGGAGAAGCCCACTGGCACATTCTGCTGCGGGCGCGGGCTATTGAAAACGGTGCCTTTATCTTTGCCCCCGCCCAGACAGGTAGCCATACGAGCGCCCGTGGTGACAAGCGGAATACTTATGGCCAATCACTTTTAGTTGACCCTTGGGGCGATATAATAGATGATGGCGGTGCGGACGTGGGCGTTATAACGGCGGAAATTGATCTGACCTTGGTTGAGAAGGCAAGATCAAGGATACCGTCACTAAATCACGACCGGATTATAAAGTCGTAAGAAGTAAGCAATAAAAGTATATTATAGATGGAATTTGGGTATGATCGTTTTTGATCTCAGGTGTGACGAGAATCACGTTTTTGAAGCATGGTTTCGCAGCAGTGATGCTTATGAACTTCAGGCCGAAGATGGTCAGATTGAATGCCCGTTTTGCGGCAACACAAATATTTCAAAATCACTGATGTCGCCTAATATTGCCGTAAAAAGTAATAGTAGCAGCTCTGAAAAGACCCCAAAATTTATCCCATCTGATCATGTGGTGGCGGCTAGTGCCAATGTGCCGGAAAGCATGGAAGCCAGCGCTGAGGATGTGAAACGCGCCCTTGACCATATGCATAACACCATGAAAAAATATCGTAATCACGTGAAAAAAGAATGTGAATATGTGGGGGATAACTTTGCAGAAGAGGCCCGCGCTATTCATGATGGCGATGCTGAAATGCGCGGTATTTATGGCGAGGCTACTTTGGAAGAAACCGAAGAACTTCTCAATGACGGTGTTGATATCCTGCCCGTACCCGGTCTTGGCAAGCTGGACAGTTGACCGCACTTGGTGTCATTATCGCGGGCGGCCAGTCCCGCAGGTTCAATGACGAGAAACCCCAACAGACAGATAAATTTTTAGCGACCTTTGGCAAGACAACTTTGCTTGGCCATATCATTGACCGCGCCCGGCGGCAAATTCCCGACCTGATTTTGAATGTGAACGGTGATGTGGCCCGTGTATCACCTTATGGTCTGGATGTGATAAAAGACGACTTTCCTGATGGGGGGCCGCTTGGCGGAATTTATGCCGCCCTGATGGCCGCCAAAGCCAAAGGCCATAGCCACATCATCACCTTTTCCAGCGACAGCCCGTTTTTCCCCGATGATTATGTGGAACGGATGACAGGACAAACAGGTGTTAAGATTGCTATTGCCAAATGCGGTGATAGATTTCATCCGGTTATGGGTATTTTTGAAGTATCTTTGCTAGATGACCTTAAGGCTTATCTGGCGAGCGGCGAACGGCGGGTCATGTGGTGGGTCAGGCGTCATGCTTATGAGGAAGTTATCTGGGACGCAAAAGACCCAGACCCTTTCCTTAATATCAACACCCAGCAGGATTTGATTGAGGCCGTGAAGTTTCTTTAAATAATCCGACCCTTCGGATCAGAGTAGATATTCATTCCCTCCCGGCGGGTGAAGGCAATAAGGCTTAATCCTGATTCTTGCGCCAGCTTCAAAGCCAGATCGGTGGTGGCGGAAACCGCCGCCAGTATGGGAATACCAAAGGTTGCGCATTTATGAACCATCTCAAAACTGCACCGGCTGGTGATTAGGGCAAAACCGTCTGCGGGATTTATTTTCTCGATCATCATATGACCAATTAGCTTGTCCAGCGCATTATGACGGCCAATATCTTCACGCACAGCCAGAATTTCACCCTCACCCGTGACAAAAGCTGCGGCGTGGAGAGCGCCGGTTTTTTTATTTTGAACCTGTAGTTCAGACAATTTTTGCATACCACCATAGACAACTTCCGCATTGATAACAAGTTGGCTTTTTATCGGGTTTAATGGCCGGATGGCATGGTCTAGCCGATCAATGCCGCATAGGCCACAGCCGGTGCGTCCGGCCAGTGTTCTTTTAAACTGGTCCAGACGCTTAAAACAGTCCGGCGTGATTTCCAAAGAGGCGATGAACCCCTTTTCTGCCGGGGCAATATTTATGTCCATAATATCATCAAGGCTGTCGATGATGCCCTCGGTCAGGCTGAACCCCAGAGTGAAATCCTTAATATCCATGGGCGATACCATCATGACCGCATGGCTAATGCAGTTATATTCCAGCGCAAGGGGAATTTCACTGGCTACAAGCCGTTCTTCAACCCATGATTTCTCAGGCCGCCAGATGCGCGGGTGATATATTTTAGTTGGTTTATCCATTCTGCATCTTCTGGACAAGCATCAGATAATTGACGGAAAAATCACGATCATCCAGTGACCAGTCATCAGAAAGGATGTGATAAACCATGCCTTTGAGATCAGTTGTTTCGAAATTGCTGTTGTTCAAAGCCCGCGCCAACTCCGATGGCTTGAGGAATTTATGCCAGTCGTGGGTGCCCTTGGGCAGCCAGCGCATGATGTATTCGGCACCGGCAATTGCCATGGCCCATGACTTTGCCGTCCGGTTCAGGGTCGACATGACCATACAACCGTCATCCTTGAGCAGGCTGTGACAGGCATTTAGGAAGGATGGGATATCGGCCACATGTTCGATAACTTCCATATTGAGGATGGCGTCAAATTTTTCACCCGCCGCCGCCAATTCTTCGGCGGTGATATTGCGGTAATCAATATCAATATTCATCTCATCGGCGTGAATTTGCGCGGTTTTGATATTTTTTTCCGCAGCATCGGCCCCGACCATTGTCGCGCCCAAACGCGCCATGGGTTCTGACAGTAAACCACCACCACAACCGATATCAAGCACCCTGAGACCTTTCAGAGGCAGATCATCATGTGGTGTGCGGTTAAAATGCTGACACAGGCTATCGCGCGCGTAGCCAATACGGGTCGGATTGAGCTTATGCAAAGGCTTGAAGGGGCCGTTCGGGTCCCACCATGTTGCGGCCATAGAGGAAAAATGGGCGATTTCTGCTGGATCAACCGAGGCTGAAACCGTTTTTTCAGAGAATTTTGTTTTTTTAGCGGTCATGATTATCTTTAATATTTATTCTGCATCTAATTTAATCAAACTTTCATCTTATTCCAGCAAAAACCATATTATATTTAATTGCTACCTTGCGCGATGACCCCTTAAACGTATATGTATAGCGCAAATTCAGTCTGCTCACAGGCCACAGAAAAGGCAAAAAGAGTTTAATATGTCACGAATAGTAATGAAATTTGGCGGAACCTCCGTCGCCGACCTGGACCGTATACGCGCGGTAGCCGAGCGGATCAAGCGCGAAACAGATGCCGGTAATCAGGTTGCGGTAGTCGTGTCCGCCATGGCGGGGAAGACTGACCAGCTGATCAAATGGGTTCAGGAGGCATCGCCTGTGCATGATGCGCGGGAATATGATGCTGTTGTCTCTTCCGGTGAGCAGGTAACGGCGGGGCTTTTGGCGCTGGTATTACAGAATATGGGCATCCCTGCCCGCTCATGGCTGGGCTGGCAGGTGCCGTTCAAGACCAATGCGGTTCACAGCTCTGCCCGGATTGAGGATATTGATACTGCCCGTATGATTGAACAACTGGAAGATAATACCGTTTGTATCATGGCGGGGTTTCAGGGTATTTCCGATGAAAATCGGATCACGACCTTGGGCCGGGGTGGGTCGGACACTTCTGCGGTAGCATTAGCGGCGGCGCTGAAAGCGGACCGTTGTGATATATATACGGATGTGGAAGGGGTTTATACTACAGACCCCCGTATTGTCTCGGCGGCGCGCAAGCTGGATAAGATAACTTATGAAGAAATGCTTGAGATGGCGTCACTTGGAGCCAAGGTTTTACAAACCCGTTCAGTGGTTATGGCCATGAATCACGGGGTGAGAATTCAGGTATTGTCAAGTTTTACGGACAGCCCAGGCACCCTGGTTGTTGATGAGGATGAAATTGTGGAAAAACAAGTTGTAAGTGGCATAGCCTATGCCAAAGATGAAGCTAAAATAACATTAGTCGGGGTGGAAAATACCCCCGGTATCGCCGGAGAAATCTTCGGGCCATTGGCAGATGGCAATATCAATGTGGATATGATTATTCAGAATATATCTGAAGATGGTAAAAAAACTGACCTGACCTTCACGGTACCGGAAAATGACGTGGATAGGGCGGTGGAAATACTTAAAGGCACCGGCCATGTGAAATATGCCAAACTTATGTCTGATACGGAGGTAGTCAAGATATCCGTCATCGGTGTAGGGATGCGCTCCCATGCGGGGGTTGCGGCGCGTATGTTTGAGACTTTGGCGGCAAAAGGTATCAATATTCAGGTTATTTCCACCTCGGAAATTAAGATCAGCGTGTTGATCCGGGCCGAATATTATGAATTGGCTGTGCGGGCGCTGCATACTGTTTTCGGTCTCGATACTGATCAGGAATAAATTATCACAAGGGATGAGCATATGAGTATTTCGGGTCGCGCACATTTGGACGAACTATGGCAAAGGGGCAAGGATTTTTTAGGGGTTGAGAATGTCATTCTCGGCGGTGCCATGAGCTGGTTATCGGAAAGAAATCTGGTTTCAGCCATCTCCAATGCCGGCGGCTTTGGCGTGATCGCCTGTGGCAGTATGCCCCCCGATATTCTTGATGCGGAAATCACCGCCACCAAGGCTATGACGACCAAACCTTTTGCGGTTAACCTGATCACTATGCATCCTCAGATCAGTGAGCATATTGATGTCTGCATCCGGCAGCAAGTAAGTCATGTGGTTCTGGCGGGCGGTATTCCGGCGGCGGTTGACATTAAACGCCTGAAGGATGGCGGCGCCAAGGTGATCTGTTTTGCACCCGCACTCATATTGGCAAAAAAACTGATCCGGTCCGGCGCAGATGCTATTGTCATCGAAGGGTCCGAAGCGGGCGGCCATATTGGTCCGGTCTCCACCTCGGTTCTGGCACAGGAAATTTTACCTCACGTGAAAGATGTTCCGGTGTTTGTCGCCGGTGGCATTGGGAGGGGGGAAACCATGGCTTCTTATTTGGAAATGGGTGCGGCGGGTGTTCAGCTCGGCACGCTTTTTGTCTGTGCGACTGAATCCATTGCCCATGAAAACTTTAAGCGGGCTTTCATGCGTGGCAATAGCCGCGATGCAATCACATCGGTTCAGCTTGATCCGCGTTTTCCGGTGATTCCGGTTCGGGCCCTGAAGAACAAGGCCTCAGTATCCTTCATGCAGGCCCAGCGCGATATTGTCGCCCAGCACCAGTCCGGGGAACTTGATATGAAGCAGGCCCAGCTTGCTATAGAGCATTATTGGGCAGGGGCTTTGCGTAATGCTGTGATTGATGGAGACGTGGAAGCAGGTTCCCTCATGGCAGGGCAGGTCGTGGGTATGGTTAAAACAGAACAATCAACGCAGCAAATAATCGACGGGCTGCTGGAACAGGCGATTGATTATTTATCTGACCGTTGATGTGATATAAGATATTTTGAGCCTTAGGTTTTTTTTGGTCATAAAGGAGGGGATTTAGTGACTCCGGTTAGTAGTGCGCCTCGTCAGCTTCTTAGACGATTGCATGGAATAATGGCGGGTGCGGGCAGTGCCGAGCAACGCCTGACCGAAGTCGTACGCCTTGTGGCCAGCAATATGATTGCCGAAGTATGTTCGGTATATTTCATACGCGGCGGTGAAATACTGGAACTTTTTGCCACCGAAGGGTTGAAAGAAAGCGCGGTTCACAATACCCGCCTGCGGGTCGGCGAAGGTCTTGTCGGTCATATTGCGGAGACGGCCATGCCGCTTAACCTGTCCAATGCCCGAACACATCCGAAATTTGTTTACCGTGCTGAAACCGGCGAGGAGATTTATCACTCCCTGATGGGGGTTCCCATTTTGCGGTCCAGCAAAGTGGTTGGCGTTCTGGTGATTCAGAATCAAACCAAGCGTCATTATATGGAGGAAGAAAAAGAATCCCTTCAAACCGTGGCGATGGTTCTGGCGGAACTGGTGGCTAGCGGCGATCTGTTTGACCCTCAGGAGCAACAGGAAGCCACGCTGGAACGGGCCGCCACATCGCGCTTTGAAGGGGCCGTTTTTGCGGAAGGCATGGCCGAGGGGGTCGCGGTATTCCATGAACCTAAGATTGAGGTGATTAAACATCTAACCGATGATATCCCGCAGGAAAAACGCCGCCTTGATAACGCCCTACAGAATCTACAGGTTCAGATTGAGGGTATGATGTCGGCGGAAGATATGCGTCATCAGGGCGAGCATCAGGAAATTCTTGATGTTTATATGTTATTTGCCAAAGACAAAGGCTGGAAATCAAAGATACAGGAAATCATCGATACGGGTCTGACGGCGGAAGCTGCGGTGGAGAAGGTTCAGCTCTACAATAGGACGCGTATGCAGAAAATGACGGACCCTTATTTGCGGGAACGTCTAAGCGATATGGATGACCTGGCTAATCGGCTCAACCGACACCTCATGGGCCGGGTGGGGACGGCGGCATCGGCAAATCTACCGGACAAGGTTATTCTGGTTGCTGGAAATATGGGTCCGGCAGACCTGCTGGACTATGACCGGGAAAAACTTTGCGGAGTTATTCTGCAGGATGGATCACAGACCGCCCACGTATCTATTGTTGCGCGCGCCTTAGGAATCCCTATGGTGGGACAGATGGAAGACGGGCTGCGCGCGGTAGTAGAGGGCGAGCAGATAATCGTCAACGGCATCGACGGTATTGTTTATTTTTCACCGCCCCCGGAGGTTTTGCAGAGCTATCAGGAAAGCATCCATTCCCGTAATGTCTTGCTGGCAGAATATGACGCCCTACGGGATTTGCCAGCCACGACAAAGGACGGGGTTGAGATAGAGCTTCTGGTTAATGCGGGACTGAGCATAGATATGGATGGACTTAAACGCACCGGCGCCAAGGGTGTCGGTCTGTTTCGTACAGAGTTTCAGTTCATGGTCAGCGCCTCCCTGCCGCGGGTGGGGCCGCAGGCTGAGTTTTACCGGGCTATACTGGATGCTGCAGACGGCAAGCCGGTGGTTTTCCGCACATTGGACATTGGCGGCGATAAGCCGGTATCATTTCTGAAACGGGATGACGAGGCTAATCCGGCGCTGGGCTGGCGGGCAATTCGTATCGCCTTTGATCGTCCGGCCCTGCTGCGCTATCAGGTGCGGGCATTGCTGAAAGCTTCTGAGGGGCGGGAGCTGAATATCATGTTCCCGATGATTTCGGATGTTTCCGAATTTAAAATGGCCCGGGGGATTCTGGATAAGGAAATCGCCCGCCAGAAGAAACGCAAAAGCCCCATGCCGAAAAATATCCGCGTGGGGACAATGCTGGAAGTTCCGGCCCTGATCTGGCAGCTGGATAATCTGTTACCGCTGCTGGATTTTATATCCATTGGCAGCAATGACCTGCTACAGTTTTTCTTTGCCTGTGATCGGGAAAACCCAAAATTAGCTGGGCGTTATGATCCTATCTCTCCTCCGGCCCTGAATATGCTAAAATCTATTGTTGATAAATGTAATGAATATAATGTTCCCATAACCCTCTGTGGTGAGATTGGGGGAAAGCCTGTCATAGCACTTGCGTTACTGGCAATTGGCTTCCGGCGGCTGTCTATTGCCCCGTCTTCAATCGGGCCGGTGAAAATGATGATCCGCAGTCTTGATTTGGCCGGTTTAGAGGCCTATGTAGCCGGACTTCTGAGTCGTTCCGATCATAGCCTTCGTGGACTGCTGACGGCATTTGCCAAAGATCATGGCACAAAAATATAACCTTTAGAGCTGTTTTTTCCTTAAATTAACTATATTTGCAGTTTTTTATTGACTCTTTAAATAAGTTTCTTGTTCACTGTCATATAGAAAAATAAAAAATGTTTCAGGCAAATATGAATAAATGGTTAATTTTAATCATCTTGAGTCTGCCGGTTAATAAAATTGAAAACATTTTAAGGTAAAATGCTTCAGAACAAAATATATGTGTAGAGGTGAATTTTCAGACATATATTGAAGGGTAAATGTTCAGGGCGATCAATGGGTTAGTAGGGATTAATTAGGTGAATCAAGGCCTTTTCTTTAAAGATAATATGGATTATGGAATGTCCGAGTCGGTTGCTCTGGACGTTCAGGCTACTGTTGGGCAAAAACTTTTTGAAGCGCGGCAGGCATTGCGCGAATCAGATCTTAAAAAAATATCCAGTGAATTATGTATCCGGCCGCATTTGCTACAGGCATTGGAGCAGGATGATTTTGATAAATTCCCTTCTGCTTGTTATGCCGCGGGCTTTCTTAAGAATTATACGGCATTTCTGGGCCTGAATGTGGGAAAAATAACCACCCAATATAAACGGGAATTTCAGGGCAGTACAAAAAAAGTTGACCTGATTTTTTTGAAAGCGGAAAAGAAATCAAACCATACTCAACAAATAATAGCCTCTTTGGTCATATTGAGTGCGGTTGTGCTTTATGGGGTATGGCATTTTTCTGGGGGAAATGATCGTATATCGGTCACCGCATTGCCTGATATATCAGAGGTTACCTCAGACATATTGTTGTCTGCCACTGAACAAGATCAGAAGAAATCACCCGTATTGATGGCAAATTCAGAGCAGGATCAAGGTATTTATCTGGTTCAGCCGGTGAATGACGCACCGCTGGAGACGGTTGACACTATTTTGGGTCTGGCGGCGGATCAGCTGCGCCTGTCCGTGCGGGAGGATGTCTGGATTCGTATCATTGATGCGGATAGCCAAATATTGGTTGACCGCATTTTGCTTTCGGGGGAAGAATTTTATATGGCGGATCGTAAGGGCATGACCCTGATGACCAGTAACGCTGGCGCGGTTTCGCTTTACATGGGGGATGTTGCAGCTACCCTGCTGGGCAATCCGGGAGAAATAAGGGATAATATCAACCTTGATAAAAATGATCTGCCCA
>JAGLJX010000128.1 GCA_023142175.1 Emcibacter sp. | reverse complement strand
GGCCTCCAGACGGATATCATTCATGGAGATGCGTATCATGCGCGACCGGCGTTGAATCCCAAGCACCGTACATCCCCCCTGCAAATGGTAACCGACCTGTTCAAGCGTACGCCCATCTAGGCGAGATGCTGGTGCAACCATCACTTCGGCGATTTTCTGTCCGCGGGATACGTCCTGTGTGGCTTCATTCTCCATATTATCCAGATTGGGGGCGGTCAGTATGCCCTTCAGCAGGGTGGGGTCACGGGAAAGCTTTTCTGAGAGTATGGCACGGGTTGTGGCCAGAATAATGCAATCCCCCTCCTGAAAAGTTATATCATCAAAAGGAGGCAGAAACATTTTGCCGCCTCTTTGAACCAGCCGGACAGTCATGCGGGACAGGTCCGGGAACATCCCCGCTACAGAATGTTTTCCGATTAAAGAATTTCCCTCTACCAGATCAAGTTGAACGATGAATTGTTTGCCTGTTATTATCAGCGGGCCTTCATCTTTGGGCGACAGTTTTTTTGGTAATATATGGGGGGCGATGATGATGACATAGATCAGCCCAAGAGTAGCCAGAAACAGGCCCGGTATTGTGAAATCAAAAAACTCAATATCCAGACCCGTTTGGCCTTTATAGGCTCCGGCCACAAGCAGATTGGTGCTAGAGCCGATTAATGTGGTCATACCGCCTAGGATAGCAACAAAACTCAGCGGCATAAGAATTAGCCCGGCTGATTTGCCCATTTTATCCATCAAGGTGATCATGATGGGGATGAATATAACCACCACAGGCGTATTATTAAGCAAGGCGCTGATCACCATAACAGCTATCAGACAAGCCAGAATAACCCTGCGAGGGTAGGCTATGCCATGTTTTACGACTATCTGCGCCGGGGTTTCAAGGGCCCCTGTCTGTACCATTCCCTGTCCAATAACCAACAGGGCAAGAATGGTGATCAGGGCAGGGTCAGCAAAGCCGGCAAGCAAGATTTTTAAATCAAGAATATTGGTGCCTGCCGCATCAAGAACCGGCATAAAGTGAAAGAGAATAAGCAGAACGGATATGGTGCCGAGGGATGTTATTTCCATGGAAATACGATCCAGAGCATAGAATATAATGGCCGCTATAATAACGCCAAAGGTTGCCCACATCTGAATTGAAGGTTGCATCAGTTCCATAGATAATATTTCCAAGCCAAACCAATATATAAAATACATTTAATCTATGTATTTCTTTTGTTAATAACATCATAGCAAGGTACAATGACTATGTCGCTGAAAAAACTTCTAAATTTATGGCTACACTTAAAAGTTCGGGGGCAGGGTTGGAGACTCCCGTAGCAATAATATGGTAATCCGTCTGTTTTCTGCACGCAAGGGGCTATCGGGAAAATAGGGTTCAGTAGAAGCCATGCCTAGTACTTCGGCAACTCTGTTGGACGAGACACCGGAATTATTCAGTACACGGCGGCTGGCATTGGCCCGGTCTGCACTAAGTTCCCAGTTGGAATAGTTGGCACGGGACGAAAAAGGCGTAGCGTCAGTATGCCCTGAAATAGATAATCTATTAGGCATTTTCACCACGATGCTGGCAATTTTGGTGAGCATCTTTTCCGCATATTTGTATAGGGTAGAACTTCCGGGACGGAACATGGCGCGATTGTCTTTATCAACCAACTGAATACGCATGCCGTCTTCTGTGATATCAATCAGTACCTGATTTTTTAATTCTGCAAGTTCGGGGCTTTTCTGAATGACAGCTTTGAGATCTTCGCCCATTTTCTCAAAATATTCCTGCTCTTTTTTGGCAACACGTTCTGCATATTCTTCCTCACTTGATTTTTCCGTGTCTTCATCCTCTGTGTCTGCTTCCGTGGTTGTGGATGGGATCGAGACAGTAACGGAACTTGATTGTGCGCCATCGGATTCCAAAGAAGTGCCGCCCAGAATGTCTCCTGCACCAGATTCAGTACTTGTTGAAGCAACTGTCGGGGTGAAATAATCTGCTAAGCCTTCTTTTTGCTCTTTGGATGTGGAGTTGAGCAGCCACAGCATCAGGAAGAAGGCCATCATTGCCGTAACAAAGTCGGCATAGGCTACTTTCCAAGCACCGCCATGAGCGCCGCCGGAAACTTTTTTAACCCGTTTTATAATTATTGGGCGAGCTTCATCCGCCATTTTACACCACCATTTTGAAGTTCATTAAGCCTTAGAAAGACATAATGGCGACCTATGGTTAATATATAGTAACTATAAGTCAGATGATCGGTTTACATGAACGGTGAAACCTGCACTGCGTAACCCAGCCAGAATATCATCCAGATTCTCCCTGTCGCGGGTTTCCAGTGTGACATTGGAATAGGTTTCCTTGGCAGGCAGTTCCGTAAATAAACGGTGATGGGATACATCAATGATATTGCCACCCAGATCGCCAATGATTTTTGTGATTGTGGCCAGTGCGCCCGGAACATCCAGCAACACGATACGAAGGCGGGTAATCCGTCCTTCACGAACCAGCCCACGCATAAGCAGAGACGCTAGCAGGCGCGGGTCGATGTTGCCGCCACTGATGATCATGGCAACTTTTTTATCCTTGAAAATTTCAGGATAGCTGTTGACAGCGGCAAGGGGGGCTGCTCCGGCCCCTTCGGGCACTGTTTTTTCAATGGTCATCAGCATACAGACGGCTTCCTCAAGCGCATCTTCACTGACAAGCAGGATATCATCCACAACGCTTTTACAAATTTCATAGGTTTTATCACCTATGTTTTTGACAGCGATCCCTTCGGCTAATGTGGAGCCTTGGGAAATATATTCATTGTTGTGAACGGCCCGATGAAGGGACGGGAATCGTTCGGCCTGCACTCCGATGATTTTGATATCGGGATTGATATGTTTCGCCGCGATGGCGACGCCAGAGATCAGGCCACCACCGCCAACCGGAACCAGAATAATATCAAGGTCAGGGCAGGCTGCCATCACCTCAAGGCCAACTGTCCCTTGTCCGGCGATCACATCATAATCATCAAAAGGGTGAACAAGCGTTAATTTTTTTTCTTCGGCGAGCATTTGGGTATGCACAGCGGTTTCATCAAACCGGTCACCAAAAAGAACAACATTTGCACCATGTCCTTCAGTCTGACATATTTTTACAAAGGGTGTATTGACCGGCATTACGATGGTAGTGGGAATACCAAGCCGACTGCCGTGATAAGCCACGCCCTGTGCGTGATTGCCCGCAGAGGCGGCGATAACGCCATTTTCTTTTTGTTTGTCGGTCAGGTTGATCAACTTGTTCAAGGCACCACGTTCTTTAAAAGATGCTGTGAACTGAAGGTTTTCAAATTTAAGATAAATTTCGGCTCCGGTCAGCTTTGACAGGGTGATCGATTTATTCAATGGCGTTTCGGCAATTGAGCCTTTTAGCGCCAGTGCTGCTCTTTGAATATCATCAAAAATTACCGCATGGGTCTTTTTGTTCATCTTAAATCCGAATATAAATGTTGAATATAGACTTTATACAGCATCATATATGGTTTATGGTCCAAAAAGTCCAAGATAATAATTTTTATCCAAATTGCTTATAGATAATAATTCATTAACATCCTTTCCCTATAGTTATATCCAATAGAAAGAAAAACATTAAACCCACAGCAGATTTTTGTGGGATAAAAGAGGCTTGAAGTAAATATGCTTATTGTTATTGGAATAGTCACAACCATGGGGCTGGCGTTTGGCGGCTTCATTCTCTCTGGTGGTTCTATGGGGCCTATTTTCCATGCGTTACCCTATGAAGGTATGATGATCGGTGGCGCTGGCCTCGGCTCATTTCTGGTGAGCAATGGTATGGGCACAATTAAAAAGTCCGGCGCGGGTCTGGCAAAAGCTTTTAAAGGACCAAAATGGAAACCACAGGACTATATGGACCTGTTATGCCTGATGTTTCTTCTGACAAAACTGATTAAAACCAAGGGCGTGATTGCTCTGGAAGCTCATATTGAAAATCCTGAAGAAAGTAAAATTTTCGGTAATTTTGACACAATTAGCGCTGATCATCATGTTGTGGAATTCATCTGTGATTATCTGCGTATGACCACAATGAACTTTGATGACCCACATCAGGTTGAAGATGTTCTGTTGAAGGATCTGGAAAAACATCACCATGAAGAAAGTGAAGGGGCACATGCTCTGGGTATTCTTGGGGAGGCATTTCCAGCCTTGGGTATTGTGGCTGCGGTGCTTGGGATCGTGAAAACCATGGGCAGTATTGATCAGCCTGTTGAGGTTCTTGGTGCTATGATCGGTGGCGCTCTTGTGGGAACCTTCCTTGGAATTTTGATTTCCTACACCATCGCAAGCCCTATAGCGGGACGGTTGCAGCAGATTGTTGACGAAGAAAGCCATATTTTCAATGTGATCAAGGATGTGATTGTATCTCACCTGCATGGTAATGCACCGCAAATTTCCATTGAAATTGGCCGGAAAAGTATCCCAAGTCATATGCAGCCCAATTTTTATGAATTGGATGATGTTGTGAATGAACTGTCGACTGATCTGCTTAAATAAAAATTATTTAGCCAGTATTTCAGCAACTTTTGGCGCGAAATAGGTTAATATCCCGCTTGCTCCAGCCCGCTTGAAGGCGAGCAGGCTTTCCATCATCACCTGATCCAGATCGAGCCAGCCATTACCTGCGGCGGCATGGAGCATGGCATATTCACCGCTGACCTGATATGCAAATGTTGGAAATCCGAATTCAGAGGTAACGCGCTGAATTATATCAAGGTAGGGCATACCGGGTTTGACGATGATCATGTCCGCACCCTCATCAATATCCAACATAACCTCCCGCAAGGCTTCATCACCATTACCGGGGTCCATCTGATAGCTGTGTTTGCCGCCTGATTTTATATTGCTGTCGGAGCCTACCGCATCCCGAAAAGGGCCATAAAAGGCCGAGGCATATTTGGCTGCATAGGCCATGATCTGGGTATTCACATGACCCTTGTCTTCCAGCCCCTCACGGATTGCACCCACACGGCCATCCATCATATCTGAGGGGGCCAAAACGTCACATCCTGCATCAGCCTGAATCAATGCCTGTTCCACCAGAATATCTATGGTCTTGTCATTGGTTACATAACCATCAACAATAAGGCCGTCCTGACCGTGGCTGGTATAGGGGTCCAGAGCTACATCACAGATTACACCAATTTCAGGAACCGCATCCTTGATGGCTCGTGTTGTGCGGCAAATGAGATTTTCCGGATTAACGGCTTCTCTGCCATCTTCAGTTTTTAGTTCTTGAGGTGTTTGTGGGAACAATGCAACGGCAGGGATGCCTAATTTTGCTGCTTTTTCTATTTCTGGAATGAGTGTGTCTATACTATGGCGGAACACTCCCGGCATTGAGGCGATCTCAGTGATACTGTTTGTGCCTTCCTGAATAAAAACAGGCCAGATCAGGTCATTGACGGATAATGAGTTCTCACGTACCAGTCGGCGCGACCAGTCACTTTTCCGATTTCTTCGGGCCCGATGATAAGGGAAAATGGGGGATGCCGTATTGTTGCTCATATTTTAAAACCTGATTTTAAATGATTTTAAGGTTAGTTAAGACCTTGTTAGGGGTTGTTATACTATAATTATGCTATTGGAATACAAAGAATTACCAAAATATAAGGATTATTCAGTATGTCATTGGCAGGTCACAGTAGCAATATGATCGGTGGACATGAGTCCCCTGAAGCCAGATCAAAGTTAAATTTCCTGGAATGTCTTCGTTTGATTGAAAGACTTCACAGGCGGATGCTTGACATCGTTAAAAACCGGCTGGATAGCGTGGGTAGTAACGATGTGAACAGCGTTCAGGCTTTATTGCTGTATAATATTGGTGATAACGAAATGACGGCGGGTGATCTTCGCAATCGTGGTTATTATTTGGGTTCCAACGTATCCTATAACTTGAAAAAATTAGTTGAGGCAGGCTATATTAACCAAGAGCGCTCAGAACACGATCGACGTGCATTGCGTATTTGGTTAAGCGATAAGGGAAAAGAAGTTTGTGACCTTGTAGGTGATTTATTTGATGAAAATCTACAGGTTGTTAAAGAAAAGAATGTCTTTGAAGATGAAGATGTGTCTGAACTTCGAAACTCTCTGCGTAAACTGGAAAGCTTCTGGACGGATCAACTCCGCTTTCAGTCTTTTTAAGGTCTATACTTTAAAACCTTTGATTTGAATCAAGTAATTTCATTTACCTGTGAGTATATTGTATCCTGATTTGACAGGATATCGGACGCTATATATTGTAAGATAGTTGTTTAGATATTTTAAACTGTGCTTTATTATATTAATGTGATAAGTCCATGTGTCTTGTGTCAAAATGACTGAGTTTTTTTTCTGGCGTTCAGTAACGCAAGGGTGAATATTTTATAAAGTAGGGCTATGCAATGGATTATAACCGGATATTTTCTGATGCTTTGAAAACTGTTAAGGAAGAAGGGCGTTACCGTGTGTTCACGGATATCGTGCGCCAAAGAGGCGATTTTCCTAAAGCTGTCTGGTACAGCGAAGATGGTATGAAAGATATTACGGTCTGGTGCAGTAATGATTATCTTGGCATGGGACAACATCCCAAAGTCATCAGTGCAATGGAAGATACACTGAAGAATACTGGCGCCGGTGCCGGGGGAACCAGAAATATCAGTGGCAATAACCATATGCATATTCTTCTGGAACAGGAATTGGCCGACCTTCATAATAAAGAAGCCGGGCTATTGTTCACATCCGGCTATATTTCCAATGACGCCAGCTTAAGCACAATTGCAAAGCTGTTGCCGGGTTGTGTGATATTCTCCGATGAGCTGAATCACGCCTCCATGATCGAAGGTATTCGCCATAGTGGATGTGAGAAACATATTTTCCGTCATAATGATATTCAGCACCTGGAAAGCCTGTTGAAGGCAACTGACCCCGCGCTGCCGAAATTAATTGCCTTCGAATCGGTTTATTCCATGGATGGTGATTTTGCACCGATTAAAGAATTTTGTGACCTTGCCGATAAATATAATGCCCTGACTTATCTTGATGAAGTTCATGCCGTTGGTATGTATGGTGAGCATGGTGGCGGTGTTGCGGAACGTGACGGTCTGATGGACCGGGTGACAGTTATAGAAGGAACGCTGGGCAAGGCCTATGGACTTATGGGCGGTTATATCACCTCAACCACAGATATTGTTGATGCTATCCGTACTTTTGCTTCGGGATTTATTTTTACCACATCTCTGTCACCTGTGATCACCGCAGGGGCATTGGCGAGTGTACGTCATTTGAAAGAAAGTAAGATTGAACGGACCATTCATCAGGAACGGGCCGCCATGCTGAAAGAAAAAATGCGGGCCGCAGATTTGCCTGTCATGCCATCGGTCAGCCATATTGTCCCCGTTCTTGTAGGTGACCCAGTTATTTGCAAGCAGGCCTCCGACATTCTGTTGAACGAATTCAATATTTATGTGCAACCGATCAATTACCCTACGGTACCCAGAGGTACAGAACGTCTTCGCTTTACGCCAAGCCCTTTGCATACGGATGAAATGATTGATCATCTGGTTAGTTCCCTGAAAGCAGTTTGGGCGCGTCTTGATGTGAAGAGGTTCGCGAGAGCGGCTTGAAAGGACACTTCCTAAAGAAAAGGATTTAATGAATGAGCAAGGGTGCAGGCGAGTATCTTGTTGAATTCATTCAGATTGGCTCATCTGTCAAGGTGTCTGCCATTGATACAGTCTCTGGTCGTGAAGTATCCATCGTTGGCCCCGCAAAGGCAAGTCGCGCACAGTTGACAAAGGTTGCGGTCGATAAACTAAAATATGTCCTTGCCAAAGAAAAGTCCTGAATATTTCATTTTTCCCATACATATGGTAGGAAAACGCCTGACCTTATGATATTAGGGTAATTCTGGTTTTATTTGAATTAAGACGTTTGAAAAGGGTATGGATGATGTCTAAGGAAATCATAGCATTGGCAGGTGATCATGGGGGTTACGAGCTTAAGATGACCCTCAAAACATTCCTTCTGGAAAAAGATTATGAGGTTTTGGATTTGGGTTGCGATGGCGTAGATTCTGTTGACTACCCGGACTTTGCTCATGCTCTGGCAGATGCTATCAAGGAAAATAAGGCGTCTAGGGGCGTTTTAGTATGTGGTTCTGGTATTGGCATTAGCATAGCAGCCAACCGACACGCCCATATACGGGCAGCTCTTGTCCATGATAGATTAACGGCGGAACTCAGCCGACAACATAATAATTCTAATGTCATTGTGATGGGGGGGCGTACCATTGGCCCGGATGTAGCCAAGGATTGCCTGAACACATTTTTAAACACAGAATTTGAAGGGGGAAGACATCAACGTCGCATCGACAAGATGTCCTGATTTCTACTTAGTATATATATTTATTTTAGGATTTTTTTAATATGACTTCTTCCACTGATATGAATGATTTTTTTAATGCTTCCCTTGCTGATAGTGATCCGGATGTACTGAAAAGCATTACCCTTGAAACAGGCCGACAGCAGGAGCATATTGAGCTTATTGCCTCTGAAAATATTGTCAGCCGTGCCGTGCTTGAAGCACAGGGTTCGGTGATGACTAACAAATATGCTGAGGGTTATCCGGGGCGCCGTTACTATGGCGGCTGTGAATTTGTGGATATTGCTGAAAGCCTAGCCATTGAGAGGGCCAAGAAGCTGTTTAATGCCGCTTATGTTAATGTTCAGCCCCATTCCGGCGCACAGGCCAATGGCGCGGTTAATCTGGCATTGGTACAGCCCGGCGATACCATTCTTGGTATGTCTCTTGCCGCTGGTGGTCATTTGACCCACGGCGCACCGCCCGCACAGTCCGGCAAATGGTTTAACGCCGTGCAATACG
>JAGLJX010000127.1 GCA_023142175.1 Emcibacter sp. | reverse complement strand
GCCAGGTAAAATCATCCTGCCCGTCAAAAGCTTCCAGAATTTTGGAAATTAATTTAAAGTCATTGGGCTCGTCCACACACCATCTGTGAAACCCAAGTTTTTCCTCTGAGGGGTAGACACCACAGCGATATTCACTCCCCTCGCGATATATATAGGGGGTAACATGTTCTCTGTGGTGGCTGTCACGCCCATGATTATAGGCTTTCTTCAGGGCTTTATACGAAAAAATTTCCATATCAAGGCCCCGCGGATAATTTTCACCACCCAGTTTAAGATAATCATAATGGCTGCGGTTATCCAAAAAATAGCCGATAGCCAGATCCATAAGAGATGGGTCAATCAAGGGGCAATCGGACGTCACGCGGACGATAATATCTGCTGGATATTCTTCCGCTGCCTTAAAATAACGTGCCAGAACATCGTCTTCGCTGCCCCGAACGCAGGCAATGTTTTTTTCCTGGCAGAAATTCTCAACCGGATCATCGGTTTCATTCATAGTGGTGGCAATGACTAGGCGGGAGATGAACTGGCTTTTCAACAGACGGCTGGCATGATAATCCAGCAAACTACGGCCACATACTGTCTTTAAAATTTTTCCGGGGAGACGGGTTGATGTCATGCGGGCCTGAGAAATACATAAAATATTATCAGTCATGTTATAGGCCAAGAAGTAATGATATGGTTATGCTTCTTCGTCAACCACTATGCCTTCGACACCATCGCGTTCACGGTTGAAAGCTATTAATTTCAGAATTTCCTCTGAGGGGAACTGAACAACGACATCGCCGGTTTTGATATCAATACCCTTATAGACGAACCTGCCGGAGCCATCGTCCACGTCAATCCGTAGCTTAGTTCCCGGGGGTTTGCTTGGCAATGATGCTTCAATGAGTTTTTCAGCAGCCTGTATGAAGTCCTGAGTACTTCCAGAACTCAACGCAGAAAGTCGCTTATCAGCGGATTTTGCAATCGCTGAAGAAACATTACTGGTGTCACTATCCTTAACCTGACCGGTTTGCTTAGCTGTTTCTATTTTCTGCTCGTTACCAAGGGCAACAGTTGCTTTAGGTACAGCTTCACGCACTTCACTTGCGCCAGGTAAGGTCGGACTTGATGTTTTTATTCCGTCTACCATATTAACCTCTACATACACTTTGCTTTCTGAATTTTACTATAAAAATCACTAACTAGATATTATTATTAAAATTCATCATTCTAAATAATGTAAAAAATATTTTTTTAATAAATAGATATTTTTTGGTGGGGCCAATAAATGCCCCACCAAAATAATTAAATGTAATATTATCTGAAGAGTGACAATACGGAACCAGGTGCCTGATTCGCAATTGACAGGGCCTGTAGGCCAAGCTGCTGTCGCACCTGTAACGATTGTAAGTTAGCACTTTCACGAGCCAGATCGGCATCAACCAGATTACCAATACCAATTTCGATGGCATCAGAAAGCTTGTCTGTAAACGCCCGCTGAATATCAACACGTTTTGCACCCGCGCCGAGTTTCGACAGGAATGTGTTCAGCTTGCCTTCAGCACTAGTAATTTTAGCCAAAGCAGATGAAGCGCCGGTTGAAGTAGTGATCACTGCGGCTCCGAGTGAAAGCCCAGTAGTTGCAGCAGAAATATCTGTGGCAGTAATAGTGATAGAGAAGTTGCCGATTGACAAAGTACCATCAGGTACACCAGTCAAGGCAACGATGTTGTCACCAGATGTTTTCACAGCATTCACGCCGTTAAATTCAGCATTGTTAACAACAGTATCAATCTGATCTACCAGATTCTGGAATTCGTCATCAAGAGCCTTCTGTGTAGCAGTACTAGCACCAGGGTCAGTAGCCGCAACAGCTTTTTCTTTCAACTGGATCAAAAGATCAGAAACAGCTTCAGCAGCAGCAAGTGCTACATTCAGTGAACTGGAAGCTTGATCAAGTGATGATTTCACAGCATTGATACCACCCAGTTCAGCACGTTGTGTCTGAGCGATGGCAAAAACCGCAGCATTATCTCTCGCAGAAGAAACCTTCAAACCAGTGTTAATTCTGGACTGAGTAACATCTAATAGACGATTTGTTTTATTTAGGGATTGTAGAGCGAACAGTGCGCCCGCATTTGTATTGACTGAAAAAGCCATAATATATCTCCATTCTGAGATTACTAACTAAAGAGCATTTTGCTCCATTAATGGGCCTAAACCCGTTCGCGTCAGCGTCATAAATATAATGCCATTCTGGCTACCTCTGCTGACAACAATATATTAGGTCATAAAGTATTAATTCTTCGTTAACAAGTATTAATTATTGGAAACTTCTGTTTTTTTCTTTTTGAATCATAATATTAAGGCGAATATAGACAATAAAGCATCATCTAATATTAACTTATTAACGGTGATTTGCTGGAAAAAATTAACATTTAGACTGAATAGTCCTTGCCTGTCTCTGGGCTTGATTCTTTAGTTTCACCCACATTATTTTGAGCCTGCGCGGAAAGCCCTTCCATGACATTCTTGTTAATATCAATAAGAGCTTTAACCGTTTCTTCGCCGCGCGCCACTTGCGAGCTATATTTGCCTACCCATATGGAAATAGAGATAATAGAGGCGCGTAATTGCTTGGGCAGCATATTGCCTTCAACCGCGCAATCCGTGGCAAGCGTAGACCATAATTGCCGGTTCCAGTGAAGCGCGTCATGCAGGCTTCGGTCAAGTTTGGACAAATTCTCAGCTGCTATCAAAGCCCGCGTGACTTCGCCGAACAACCGATATTCGGTCTGACTGGTAGATTCGTTTGCCTTCTGGGTAGTCTGGTATGCCTTAAGGGACATAGTTCAGTCTCGCATTTTCATATTCAAACATTTTTTTACATTTCAGCAATGCTTTATAATATTCGCCGTCCATAACATCTTTGCTGATGGCAACGCATACTGTCTTTGCTGCGGGGTCTTCCAGAACCGTTAAAAGTTCCGTCATGCGCAGAAC
>JAGLJX010000126.1 GCA_023142175.1 Emcibacter sp. | reverse complement strand
CCACAGAAACGCTGTCAAAAACAATATCTACCGCTACGCCCGCCAGAACCTCTTGTTCCTTAAGGGAAATACCAAGTTTCTCATAGGTTCGGAGTAATTCGGGATCTACATCATCCAGACTTTTCGGGCCATCTTCTGCTGATTTCGGGGCGGAGTAATAATAGATATCCTGAAAATCAATTTTTGGATAATCTACCATCGCCCATGTGGGCTCCTCCATCTTCAGCCATTTTTCATAAGCCTTAAGCCGCCAATCCAACAACCATTCCGGCTCGGATTTTTTGGCGGAAATAAACCGAATAACCTCTTCGCTTAACCCTTTGGGTGCCTTTTCCGTTTCAATATCAGTGACAAAACCATACTTATAGTCGCCAGAGACTTCTTCCACGGTTTTCTGAGCTTCTTTTGTTGCTACCATTTCTCTACTATCTAGTTAATTGTCTTATTGATCAGCTGCAGGTCATCTGCCTTGCCGTCGCCGATAAAGTCCGGCACACTTTCGATCATATGGGATAACAGCACACTGCCGAGCGCCCCTTTTACCGCTTCGTTGATCCGGTACCACTGGCTGCGGGTGCCACAGCTTCTTATTCTGTCACAATCGGACGGGCTGTCGCCCAGACAGTTGGTGAGCTGAACTGGGCCATCCACGGCCTCAATAATATCTGCTATTGATATGTCATTGGCTGGTACGGCCATCGAAAACCCACCGTTCAGCCCACGGTGAGAGATCAGCAAGCCTGCCCGCACCATAGTTCCAAGGATCTTGCTAACAGTGGGTAGATGAATATGAGTAAGACCAGCAAGGCCCGCAGACGAATGAATTTCACCCGGCTTCAAAGCAATGCAGCACATCAGCTCAACGGCGTAATCGGCCAGATTTGACATTTTAATCATATAAACTTCCCCTCATAAACGCTGAGGTTAATAATCCATACCAGTTTGGTAGTCTATTAAATGGGGGTTATTTAAGACTTTGTCAATATAAATCAGACCAAAACAGTCTTTTTAAGCTTAAAATATATATTTCTCTGAGTTTTAAGGCTTACGGCCCTTCTTAATTGCTTAGGCGCTGGCAAATATCATCCAATTGCTCAAGGCTTTTATACTGCAATCGCAGTTCACCGCTTTCGTCGCTGTTAAATTCAATAGTAACCTTGAGGCCAAGACTGAGCGACAGACCCTTTTCAAGTGCCCGTGTATCCGCGTCCTTGTCATGCTTGTGAGTATTTGCCCTTTTTGCGGTTTTTGCAGGGATTTTACCTTTTTTAATAATGGATTCCACCTGACGAACACTAAGGCCCTCGGCTAATATCCTGCTGACCAGAGCCTCCGCATCTTCTACCGTGATCAGGGCTCTGGCATGCCCCATGCTCAACTTGCCCTCTGATACCAGTTGACGCACAGAATCAGGTAAGGCCAGAAGACGCAGAATATTTGCGATATGGCTACGGCTTTTGCCCACGACATGGCTTAACTGTTCCTGAGTGTGATGAAACTCATCCATCAGACGTTTATAACCCAGCGCTTCTTCTATGGGGCTAAGGTCATGACGTTGGATATTTTCAATCAGCGCAATCTCTAAGGCTTCCGCGTCAGTCATTTCCCTTATCAATACCGGAACATCATGCAAACCTGCGGCCTGTGCCGCTCGCCAGCGCCGCTCGCCAGCAATAATCTCATATTCATTCAAATCCCCGCGCCTGCGCACCAGTAGCGGCTGAAGTATTCCCCGGTCTTTAATTGAATTGATCAGATCAACAGATTTTTGTTCATCAAAATAAAGCCTTGGCTGGTAAGGGTTTGGCACCAGAAATTCGATGGGCAGATCCCTGTCCCGGGGTGTAGGGGGGGTCGTGGCATTGGAATATTCCTTATCCGGAACACCCATTAGAGCAGACAGGCCACGACCTAACCCTTTGTTAATATTTGTTTTTTTATTAGTTTTTAAATCCGTCGCCATTAGAAAAATCCTTAGGTATCATTCATCTACTCTGTTTATACTTAAGCCGCTTTTGCGACCTGCCGCCGCAGTAATTCCCGCGCCAGACGGATATAAGCCTGACTACCGCTACATCTATGATCGTAAAGTAAAACCGGTTTACCGTGGGATGGTGCCTCAGACACGCGCACATTACGCGGGATCACGGTCTTGAATACTTTCTGCCCCAGGTACCCTCTCACATCACTCGCCACCTGACTGGAAAGATTGTTGCGTCCGTCATACATAGTCAGGACCACGCCCTTTATTTCCAGTGCGGCGTTAAAGTTGGCTTTTACCGTATCAATGGTTTTAAGCAGCAGGCTAAGTCCCTCGAGTGCAAAAAATTCGCACTGAAGTGGCACAAGCACAGAATTAGCCGCCGCCAGTGAATTTAACGTCAGAAGACTTAGAGATGGCGGGCAATCAATCAGAATGTAATCAAACTGATCAACAACGGGGTCTTTCAGGGCCTTCTTCAGGCGGTATGTACGGTCGTTGTTATTTACCAGTTCAAGCTCCGCCCCCACCAGATCAATGGTTGATGGGATCAGCGACAAACCAGGAACTATTGATGGCACGATAGCGTCGCCCAGACCAATCTCCCCCATCAGAATTTCATAAATACTATTGTCCCGGTCATCCCTTTCCCGCCCCAGTCCGGTGCTGGCATTTCCCTGTGGGTCAATGTCAATCAACAGAACTTTTTTTCGCGCCGCCGCCAACGCGGTTGCCAGATTAATGGTCGTAGTGGTTTTGCCCACACCACCCTTCTGATTAGCGATGGCGATGATTTCCGTCTTTCTTTTTCCTGTGGATAACTTTGTGGACATATTCAATCACTTTCCCTCATAATAACTACCGCAAAGCCTTTATATGGCTGACTTTCAGTATCACACCCGATTCTTCCGCAATGCTTGTGAACTTTTCCAGTTCAAATTCCCAATTTACCCTTGCTGCCGCTATTTCACCCTCTGCTGTCTGTCCCTTCAGAAACAAGCATATAGTGTCTTCGCCAATGAAATTTTGCCCCAAGGTGAACAGCTTATCAAGTGACGCGCAAGCCCTTGAAACAATATAATCCACCGGAAAAGACCGCATCATTTCCGCCCGCTCATTATGAACTATAGCATTACAATTGGTTTCCCTAATCACTTGGCGCATGAAGGTGCATTTTTTACCATTGCTTTCCACCATATGAAACTCGCCAACGTCCAGCATGGACAGTAGCAGACCCGGAAAGCCCGCACCACTACCAATATCCAGAATCTGTAGTTTTTCCGATTTAGACAGATCAAAGTATTTTTTTAATTGAAAACTATCATAAAAATGCCGCCGCCACATATCCGATAAAGTTGTCTCACTGACCAAATTGAGTTTTTTTTGCCATTTATTCAGCAGCGCTGCATAACTGCGGATATTTTTCATTGTTTCACGTGAAACATCGGCTTTGTCAAAAAAATCTTTTTCGTTGAACATTATGTTTAATTCGCTTTTCTTTTAACATATCTAAGCAGGCTATTGAGTGCCACTGGGGTCACGCCGGATATACGCGCAGCACTACCCAATGTGGCTGGCCGTGCCTGAGACAACTTTTCCATCACCTCATTGGACAGGCCACCGATGGCGGAATAATCCAAATCCTTGGATAAAAGCAGGTTTTCATCTCTGCGAAAAGCGAGAATATCCGCATCCTGTCTTTCAAGATACGCGCTATAAGTGGCATCTATCTCTATCTGCTCCACGATATCCTTGGGGATTTCCCTTAGCTCTGGCCAGATTGCAAGCAGGTTGCTCACGGAAATATCCGCATAAGACAATAGCGTCTTTGCAGACCTCTTAACCCCGTCCTGATTGACTTTCAGGCCAAAAGCCGCCGCTTTGTTAGGTGTTATGGCCAATGCCTCAACCATCTGGCTATATTTAGTCAAGTCGCTCATCTTGGCGCTAAATATATTTTTGCGTACTGCACCGACAACCCCAGCCCGTAACCCAAGCGGTGTCAGACGTTGGTCCGCATTATCAGAACGAAGCTTAAGGCGATATTCAGCACGGCTGGTAAACATACGGTAAGGCTCGCGGGTTCCCTTAGTCACCAGATCATCCAGCATCACACCAATATAGGCATCAGCACGGTCCAGAATAAAGGGTTCCTCACCAACAGCAGAGCCAGCAGCATTAAAGCCGGCAATCAGCCCTTGTGCCGCGGCTTCCTCATATCCGGTGGTGCCATTAATCTGTCCGGCGAAGTAAAGACCGGCGATCCTTTTGGTTTCCAGCGTCACCAGTAATTCGCGCGGGTCAATATAATCATACTCTATAGCGTAACCAAACTGCCGGACCTTCACATTCTCCAGCCCCGGTATGGTACGAAGATAATCATACTGGACATCTTCTGGCAAAGAGGTTGAAATACCGTTGGGATAGACCGTATCATCATCTAACCCTTCCGGCTCCAGAAAAATCTGGTGGCTTTTTTTATCGGCAAAGCGAACCACCTTATCTTCTATAGACGGGCAATAGCGTGGCCCAATACCCTCAATATTACCACTATACATAGCAGATTTAGATAGGTTTTCCCGGATCAGCTCATGGGTTTTTTCAGTCGTGTGGGTTATATGGCAGCAAATCTGTGGAGTTGTTATCTCTTTGTTTATAAAAGAGAACGGTACGGGCGGCGTATCTCCGGACTGATTTTTACAGACCGACCAATCGATAGTCCTGCCATCCAGCCGCGCAGGTGTTCCAGTCTTCAGGCGGCCCAGAGAAAAGCCTGCGCGCGCTAAAGTATCAGAAAGACCCAATGATGGTGCCTCCCCCATGCGGCCCGCTGGGATTTGTTTATCACCAATATGGATCATGCCGCGCAGAAATGTTCCTGTGGTCAGGATAACTCGGCCCGCTTTAATATGTTCGCCGTCCGCTGTAATAACCCCTGTAACATTCTGTGCCGCACCATCCTGCGAAAGGATCAAATCCTCAACTGCGGCGGCTTTAACATCAAGGTTAGGATAATTCAGGATTCGGTCCTGCATAGCGGTGCGGTATAACTTCCGGTCTGCCTGCGCCCTTGGCCCCCGAACGGCGGGGCCTTTGCGCTTGTTGAGCATACGAAACTGGATGCCTGCCTGATCTATAACCTGACCCATAACTCCGTCCAGAGCGTCAATTTCCCGTACCAGATGCCCCTTGCCAAGCCCCCCTATAGCAGGGTTACAGGACATTTCGCCAATAGTTTCCAGTCTGTGGCTGATCAACAGGGTCTTTGCGCCAAAGCGCGCCGATGCCGCCGCCGCCTCACATCCGGCATGCCCGCCGCCAATCACAATGACATCATAGTGGAACATTTAAAAATCTTGCTCTGAATTTATCTATTTAATAAGAAACGGACTTTAGTTTTTTCATAAAACAATGTCAAAGACTGTTTAAATGTTTCACGTGAAACATTGGTTATTTGCCAATACAAAATTCTGAGAAAATAACATCCAGAATATCTTCCACATCAACATGGCCTGTGATAGCACCCAGATTTCGCGCCGCCATACGCAGGTCTTCCGCCTGCAATGCCTGCTCTTTATCACTGTCCTGCCTAAAACGATCCAGATGGACAAGACAGGCCACCAACGCCTCACGGTGCCTAATGCGGGTAAGATTAGGCGCGTCTGAAAGCTCCATGCGCTTTTCAACCTCCCCCGAAAGCCGTGTCAAAAATTCCTTCAGTCCGTATTCATTCTTCGCGGAGATAGGGAGTACGGCGATACAATCATAATCAAGGCCGCACGCATCATCCACCCTATGCAGATCGGTTTTATTAAGCAGGATAATTGTGTTTTGGTCTATCTGGCTTTGAAGCCTTTCAGGTATGACGGGCCATTCTCTAGCATCTATCAGAACGATCTTTATATCCGCAGTCTTTGCCCGCACCTCTGCCCGCCTGATGCCTTCGGCTTCAATACTGTCCTGACCCTCCCTGATGCCCGCGGTATCAACGACCGTTACCGGAAAGCCATCTATATCCAGATGAACCTCAAGCAGGTCACGGGTGGTTCCGGCAATATCGGTGACGATAGCCACATCTCTTTTTGACAGGAAATTAAGCAGGGTGGATTTTCCAATATTTGGCTCACCAAGGATCACCACCTGCAGCCCGTCACGGATACGCTCGCCTTTAAAGCCATCACCAATATGATCGGTGATTCTATGACGAAGACTCTCAATAATAGGAAAGACCTGGGCGGACACATCGTCAGGTATTTCCTCATCGGCAAAATCAATATCTGCTTCAAGGTAAGCCTGGGCCGTTATGATCTCTTTGCGCCAGCCATCATATAATTCCGCCAGCCGACCATCCATGAGCCTGAGAGCCTGTCGGCGTTGGGCTTCGGTTTCGGCGTTAATTAGGTCGGCCAGACCCTCTGCTGCAGTCAGGTCCATCTTGCCATTATCAAAAGCCCGGCGGGTGAATTCTCCGGGCAACGCGGCTCTTAATCCGGGCAGCTTTGACAGTGCGTCCAGAAATCCAGCCACCACGGCCCTACCACCATGAATATGAAATTCAGCCACATCTTCACCGGTAAAGCTTTTTGGGCCGGGAAAATAAATCAATAAGCCGTGATCAAGTCGCGCCTGCGTCTGCGGGTCACAAAACCAATGCAGGCTGGCTAAGCGCGGCACCGGCAATGCCTGCTGACCTGTGAGGCTGATTATGGCTGCGGTGGTCTCTGGCCCCGAAAGCCGAATAACCGATACCCCTGCCCGCCCTTTGCCGCTGGACAGGGCAAATATAGTTTCCGGTGTTGCCATCTATTTATCGCTGGTTTTTGCCGCATTCCAGAACATATTCTGAAAGGCTTCCATATTCTGACCGACCGAACCAAAGTCCGGATTTTTAAGCCCCGGAGACAACCACAGATTGAACATCTTCTCCATATCTTCGCTCGTTAGGCCAGAGGTCATTTTTTCCTGCATATTGGCCATGAAAGCATCCTGAAGCGGCTTAATGTCCGGCAACCCCAGAAA
>JAGLJX010000125.1 GCA_023142175.1 Emcibacter sp. | reverse complement strand
GATGAAGGTCAATATGAAGTATTCGCCGGTATTGATAACCTGTTTGACAAAGAGCCTCCATTCTTGGGTCAGGGCGTACCAGGTGACGTTACCGGTACAAATACCGCGGCTGACATTTACGATGTAGTTCGTCGCTTCGGTTATGTTGGTTTCAAAGCCAAGTTCTAATTCGTAAGAATTAGCTCGAATTATTTAAGCGGCGGTCTTCGGATCGCCGTTTTTTTTATTTTTAACTAGTGGGTTATCCCATTCGAAGCGTCATAGGTTTGTGATAGTTATTTTACCACACAAAAATTGCTATCCTCCGTAGATAAATGGCTGCAGTATCCCCTGCAGCCATTTTACGTTTCTCCTGAGCTGTTACGCCTTTACTCTCTCACTTGGATTTCGAAGTGTTGACCTGCTATTTATTCTCAAAATATAATTGATAAATCAAAAAGCTAATATAATATATCACCTTTACCACTATAAAAATTATAACATGAATAATAGCATTCAGGCCACACAGGAAATCACCCATGGATGATGACAGTGAGAAAATAAGCGACTTTGGCAACTGGCTGATTTCTACCAAATGGATGCCGCCACGTCACCATGTCTCCGTGATCAACAGGTCGCGCCTGATAAATACACTGGATGCCGGCGTAAAGCTCAACCTAAGCCTGATAACAGCGCCCGCAGGTTTTGGTAAAACAACATTGTTAAGTCAATGGCGGCAAAAATTACTGGTCAAAAACACCAAAGTAGCGTGGCTTACACTGGATGAGTCCGATGGCGATATTAACAATTTGCTCTGTTATATAATTTTCTCCCTTATTTCGGCAGGTATTGACCTTGGCCGCTTGGAGATGTTGGCGGAACAGGGGTTATCAGATACCTCACCCCGGTCTTGTCTGGGCTTGCTGTTAACAAAAATTTCTGAATCTGGCGAAAATATTGTCCTGATCCTCGATGATTATCACCGCCTGAACACGCCGGAAGTAGATCATTTCATGGACGGAATGCTTGATAATATACCCGGCAATTTTCATCTGGTGATCAACAGTCGGGAAAGACCACGCTTTGATCTGGCTAAATTGCGCTCCATGGGACAACTTCTGGAACTCCGTCCGGAAGAATTGCGTTTTGATGCGCCGGAAATGAAGGAGGCCGTAGGTCTTGACCTAACGGAAGATCAATATTCCAGACTGCTGGAGAAAACAGAAGGCTGGCCGGTGGCTATTCAACTGGCCAGCCAGCTTATCGCACCGGCTGAAAATAAAGATTTGGTGCTGGAATCCTTTTCCGGAAAATCCGACCATCTGGCGGAATATCTGTCCGAACAGGTTATGAATAAATGCCCGGACGAGATACAGGAATTCCTGATCAAGACCTCTATTCTGGAACGGGTGAATGACAGTTTGGCCCATGCCGTCTGCGGTATTGAAAACGGCTTTAAAAAACTGGAGAAAATGGGCAGTATTAACGCTCTTTTTGTCCCCATTGACGAAGAAAAAAAGTCACTGCGCTATCATCATCTATTTTCAGATTTCCTCAAAGATATGCTACGGCGGCGTTATCCGGGTGAGATAATTTCCCTGCATCTGAAGGCCTCAAAATGGTTTGAGAAGGATAAAAATTTAATTGAAGCCGTACGGCACTCCTGCCTTGCCGAGGATTATGACCGGGCGGCGGACCTGATAGGGGATGCCGGGGGCTGGGAATTGATCCTATATGGGGGAATTGGTTTTTTAAGAAATCTTCTTGGTTATATTCCGGATGAGAATTTTAAAAATTATCCCCGATTACAGATTGCACAAACCTATCTGTTTCAGAAAAAAGGCCGTATTCACGAAGCCCGAAATTACATTGAATTTACCCGTTGCAATACAAAATTAAAATCCGATGCCTACGCAGAATATCTGGCGGATTTTAAGCGGGACTTTGGCGTGGTCGAGATATTGCAAAACACCTATGAAGATAATTATCAGGAAAATGATATAGATACGTTATGTCAGATTATCAAACGGGTAGACCCCACAGACAGCATATCCCTCGGCGTTATATACTGTTCTCTTTCCATCGGAATGATGGCCGAAGGAAAATTTGACAAAGGTCTGTCCATGATACAGGAAAGCATCCGTGCCATGCGGCAGGCCGACAGTATGCTCGGTCTGAATTATTGCTATGTTCATCTGGGCCAGCTTTCTTTTTACCAGGGTAATCTGAGACAGGCTGAGGCCTATTTCCAAGAGGCCCAGAATATGGCCGATGAAAATTTTGGCTCCGATAGTGGGCTAAAATTTACCGCCTATATATCGCTTCTATCATTACAGAACTGGCGGGGGGAGGTCGGTGACGACCTGAGCCAGTTTGAGGTGGCCCTTACCCATATTGAAGAATTTGATGGCTGGTTTGAAATTTATCTTTGCGCCTATGAAATGTTATTATCTAGGGCGTATCGGGGGAAAAAGACGGCCCTTATTTCAAAATTACGGGACAGGTGCCAGAAAACAGTAGAGGAAAGGTCTATCAGTCGTCTAGCCATTTTAGTTGATTGTTGCGACCTGATGATTGCCTCACTTGAGGACAACAGGCCAGATATTGAGCGCATATTATATAAGGCAAAGAATTTTTTCGTTCCCGCTGCATGGAAGGCCAATCCCGTATTATGGCGGCCCTTTCAATATATGGGAAAGGTCGCAGTGCTTTGGTATCTGAAGATACAGGATTATGCCGCTGCCAATGCTATTTTAACAGATATGGAAGCCTGTTGCCGTACGCTGGGAACCAAACCATTTTTGCTTAATGTGCTGGTAATGCGGGCCGACCTTGAATTTCAGCGGGAGAATATGGAAATAGCCTCAGATTTTTTATTTGAGGCGGCGGCGATGGCCTGGCCGGAAAATATTATCCGCCCTTTCATTGAAAATGATAATATTGTCGCGCTTGTATCGGCCACCTATGCCGTCAGGCGTGAAAAAAACGTTGATCGTCTTGCCTTGAATTTCCTTCAGGATTGCGCTGTAAAAGCAAAAAAAATCAAGAAGATAACACTATTGCAGCAGGATCTGCTCAGCAGTAGGGAAATGGAAGTCTTGATTGAGCTACAGGGTGGCCTGTCTAATAAGGAAATTGCCCGTGCGCTGGAAATGACAGAGCATACGGTAAAGTTCCATCTGAAGAATATATTTGCCAAGCTAGGTGTGGATAAACGAACAAAGGCTGTCATCATTGCCCGCCAGAAAGGCTTGCTCGGCTAACTACCCAAAGGAGTAGTTTTTAGGGGGCTAAGTAAAAACCCTATTCTGATTATAGTGTTTTCTACTCTTCTTGAAGCTTGTCCTCCGGCCTTAAATTTCAAATAATAAATCCAGTATAAGAATAGAAATTACACCCATATATGGAGAGGACTAATGAATAAATCTTTTAAAACACTTAGTGCCGTATCACTTTTTGCACTTATGGCAACCAACGTACAAATTTCAGTAGCACAGGCAGAAGATGGTGACAGCCTTGCAGCTTTAGAAGAAATTATCGTGACAGCGCGGATGCGGTCAGAAAATATTCAGGACGTTCCCCTCAGTGAAACCGTGTTTTCTGCCCAGGCCATTGAAGATTCCCGTATTGATACGGTTGATGACTTTCTGCAATTAACCCCCAATGTGACGCTGGCCAATTCCCAGAGTGCGGGTACATCATTCATGACCATACGCGGTATCTCGCAAGTTCGTAATGGCGAAGCCCCGGTAGCGGTCGTTGTCGACGGTGTCTTGCAGATCAACAGCCGTCAGATAACGCAAGCCATGTTTGATTTGCAGTCAATCGAAGTATTACGCGGCCCACAGGGGGCGCTTTATGGCCGCAATGCTGCCGGCGGTGCAATCCTGATTAACTCCGTCCAGCCCAGCGATGAACTGGAAGGTTTCGTTCGCGGAACGATTGGAACTGGCAATGAATACTCCATTCAGGCAGCTGTTGGTGGCCCGCTAGTGAAAGATAAAGTGAATTTCCGTATTGCGGCAAAATATCAGGACATCGGCGGTTATCTGGATAACAAGCAACTGGGTGTTAAAGCTGATTTCGTACAAGACCTCACCGTACGGGCCATTGTGGACATCAAGGTTTCTGAAAATCTGACAGCCACATTACGGGGCAGCATGGTCAGAACTGATGGCGCGTCCTTGAATTTCCAGTTTCAGTCCGTGGATTTTGACGGCGATAGCTGTAATACCTTCAATCCTTTCGGCGGCCCTGCTCCCGATGCGGATTCAGTGGTTCGGGTTTTCTGTGCCAACAACCTTGGTGAAAATGACCGCAATATTGACGATCTGTCCCTAAAGATGGTTTATGATGGCGATGGTGTGACATTCACTAATATCTTTGCCTATAACCGGGTAACGGAATATGCCGCCGGTGATCAATTCCCCTATACCAATGAAGTAGATGTTTTTGGTATTTTTGACGGAACCCAGACCCAATTTGTTGATATTGATGCCTGGAGCGAAGAAATCCGCTTGGCTTCAAACACGGATACTCCCCTGCAATGGATGGTCGGCGCCTATTATCTGGAAACCAATAGGTTTATTTCCTCAACAACAGGTGATGACAACCGTCAGGGTATTGAGCGTATTGAAAGAGACCCGAAATTCTCCAGCGCCACAAATCCAACTATGTCTTTCATCGCCGATGACAATGACAATCAGGCATGGGCCTTGTTCGGAAATGCATCATATGAAGTATCCGATAATCTGGAAGTTGCCGTCGCTGTTCGTTATGACGAAGACAAAAGAATACAAAATATATCCCCTTTAAATACGGTCGCGGTTCCCACGGGATGTACGGCAAACGCGCTGGACAATTGCCGTCAGGAAAGAACCTATAGCAGGCTGCAACCCAAAATCTCACTGAAATATACGGCGAGCGAGGATGTTAATGTTTATGCTTCATATGGTGAAGGTTTCCGAAGTGGTCAGTTTAACCAGTTTGGTGTTGGCACCGCCGCCGCAGGTGCGGGGGTGGCTGGTGTGCCGGATGTGGTCGAGGCCGAAATCGCCAAGACCTTTGAGGTTGGCTTCAAAAGCGACCTTGTCGATGGCAGACTGCGCCTGAATGCTTCTCTTTTCCATACTAAAACCAATCCATTATACTTTGTGTTTATCGGCGCGGTCGGCGCTCAGGCACTTGTCAATATTGACGATGTAAGATTGATGGGCGGTGAAATCGAGGCAGTGGCTAAAATTTCGGATGGTCTTGATGTTTATGCCTCATTTGGATTTACGGACAGCGAAGTATTAACCGATAGCCTAAACCCGGCAAATGCGGGCAATGAGGTTCCTTATGTCGCCAAATCAACCTTCAACATCGGCGCTCAATATCGCACAGATCTTACCAAAGATATTGCGTTGGTGGCCCGTGTAGATTACGAGGCCCGCGGCGCGCAATTCTGGGACCCTGAAAATACAACTGTACGTAGCGCCCTTAATTTGGTTAATGCCCGTATCGGTATTGAAGATGCAGACGGTAAATGGTCGGTGACCGGATCAGTGCGTAACCTGACGGACGAGCTTTATAACTCCGAATGGGTACTGGGGGGCTTTGCTCACCCGGGGCAACCCCGCACATGGCATCTTGATGTGAAAATGAACTTCTAGGTTCGAATTCTTTAATGCGAATTTATAAGACTGAAATTACATCCGGCACTCTGGATATTTCAGAGTTGTTCGAGATCACAGGCAAAGAAATGGGCAACATCAAACTTAAAGTTGGTGTTGCCACATTCCCCGACGGTTTGCGCCACCCCAGAGGGGGAATGTCGGCCCATGATCAGGATGAAATTTCCATCATCCTGAACGGGAAAGTCCTGTTGGAAACCCAAAAGGGCTATTTCTCCTGTGAAGCCGGAGATGTGATCCATATTCCAGCCGGAGAGGAACATGCCTCAATTTCCATTGATAAGACAAAAGTATTTTATGTCCTGTTTGGATAAACATTAGACTACTCAAGGATTGATTATGCGTGCAGCAAGTGATGTGGGAGGCACATTTACCGACCTCGTCTATTATGATTATGATAGTGAGACCGGAAAAAGCGGGCCGGTAAAAATTGCCAAGGCCAACACAACCCCACCGAATTTTGAACAGGGGGTTATGGACGCCATTCACAAAGCCGGACTTAAGCCAGCAGATATGGTTTTCTTTGCTCATGGCTCCACGGTCATCATCAATGCCCTGACCGAGAGAAAAGGGGTTAAAACCGCCTTGATCACCACCAAGGGATTTCGGGATGTTCTGGAAATTGCCCGTGGAAACCGCCCTGACCTGTTCAATTTCAATTTCCGCAAACCGAAGCCTTTTGTTGACCGTTACCTGCGGCTCGAACTTGACGAACGGTCCAGCTATCGCGGTGAAATGCTAAAGCCCGTGGATTTATCCCCCCTTGAAAAACAGCTTGAATATCTAAAAGCCGAAGGGGTAGAGGCCATTGCCATCAGTTTTCTTCATTCATACGTTAATCCGGAGAATGAGCTTGCGGTTGTGGCGGAGATCAAGAAACTCTGGCCGGAAGTATCGGTTCTCGCATCCAGCGAAATCAGTCGGGAATGGCGGGAATATGAACGGACAAATACCACGGTTCTATCTGCATATGTCCACCCCATCGCCAAGAAATATATCGAGTCCCTAGAAAAGAAACTAGCCGATGAAGGCTTCCGCGAGCATCCCTATATGATGCAGTCCAATGGCGGTATCGCCACTGTAGAATGTGCCAAGGACAACCCGATCAGCATGGTTGAAAGTGGCCCGGCCAGCGGTATTTTTGCGGCGGCTTATCTGGGCGGCATGATTGGCGAAAAAAATCTGGTGGTGCTGGATATTGGCGGCACAACAGCAAAATGTGCATTGATCGAAAACGGCGAAGTGAAGGTAACCACAGAATATTATATCGAGAAAGATGGCAAATCGCCCGGCTATCCTATCCAGACACCCGTGTCCGAAATTGTCGAAATTGGCAATGGTGGCGGCAGTATTGCCTGGACTGACAAGGGTGGCAAGCTCCATGTGGGACCACAATCAGCGGGCGCTATGCCGGGGCCCGCGGCTTATGGTCGGGGCGGCACGAAACCCACCACAACGGATTCCAATCTTATATTGGGCCGCATTGATAAAGAATGTTTTGTCGGCGGTGAGGTTGAGCCGGATATGGAAGCAGTGACGCAGGCCTTCGCACCTATTATGGCTGATCTTGACATATCACTGGAAGAAGCCGCACGGGGAGTAGTGCGTATTGCCAATGCCAATATGACCAATGCCCTGCGTCTGGTCTCCACCAACAAGGGCTACGACCCCCGTGATTTCGCCCTGATCGCTTTTGGCGGTGGCGGAGCCATGCATGCGGTGGCTCTGGCCGAGGAATTAAAAATCCCAAAGGTCATTGTACCGGTAAATTCATCGGTATTTTCGGCTTGGGGTATGTTGTTGACCGACCTTCGGCGGGATTACCTGCAAACCCATCCGCTGTCGGTATCTGCGAAAGATGCTGATGTATTCAGGTCGGTTTTTCAAAACCTTAAGGATAAGGCGCGGGCTGATTATAGTCATGATGGTGTTGAGGCTAAGGAAGAAATCCTGTTCGAATATCAGGCCGACCTGCGTTATGTAGGGCAAGAGCATACCGTCAAAATAGCTTTACCCCTGAATGACAAGGGGGATGTGGATATCGAGACGGCTATCGTCAATTTTCACGATGCTTATGAGAAGCGCTTTACCTACCGCCTTGATGCAAATGTGCAGCTGGTGAATTTTCACCTGACCGCCAAAATCATGGTGCCAAAACCGGAAATTGTTAAAAAAACTATCCGTGGCATCACCCTGCCCGAAACCATCCTTCACACGCGGGAAGTTGATTTTGATCAGCATGGTAAACATAAAACCACCGTTTATGATGGTCTGCGGCTTGAGGCAGGCATGACATTTCAGGGACCAGCCATCATTCAGGAGCCATCCGCCACTTTGGTGATCTCCCCCGGACATACGGCTGAAGTCGATGGTTTTGGCAATTATATCATCCACCTGAATTTTGCTGAAAAGGGAACCTGAACATGGATATTTTTACAACGGAAATAATTAAGGATTCTCTGGTCGCGCTTGGTGATGAGATGTTCAATGCAATGATCCGAACCAGCATGAGCCCGATCATTTATGAAACCACTGACTTTGCAGTGGGGGCCACCGATGCCAAGGGTAATCTTCTGGCGCAGGGGAACGGGGTTACAGCTTTTCTGGCGACCCTTGATACCGCCGTGCAAAGCGCCTTGGAGATTTTCCCAAATAAGGGCGATATAAAACCGGGTGATGTGATTATCACCAATTCGCCCTACTCTGGTGGCGGCACTCATTTATCAGATGTCGTGATTATCCTGCCGGTATTTTTTGAAGAAAATCTGGTGGCTTTCACCGTCAACAAGGCCCATTGGACAGAGGTCGGCGGCACTGAACCGGGTAGCGTATCCACACGCGCCACGGAAATTTTTCAGGAAGGACTGCATTTCAAATTCCTGAAACTATATAATGAAGGCAAGATAAATGATGCGCTTGTGGGTATTATTGAGGCTAATGTGAGGCTGCCGGAAAGCACCATCGGCGATATGCATGCGGGTGTCGCCGCCGCAAGGGTCGGAGCCAGAAGAATATTGGAGCTGATTGAAAAATATAGCTGCCCATCCGTTCTTCATGCCATGGATGAACTGCTGGATTACGGCGAGCGCATGACAGAAGCCGAACTGCTGAAACTCCCCCAAGGTGTCTATGAAGCAGACAGCATTGTCGAGGATGACGGGCTGGGCAACGGCCCCTTCACCATCAAAGTGAAGGTCACCATCAAAGACGGCAAAATGATCGCCGATTATACGGGTACGGATGAACAGGTCACCGGGCCGATCAATTGTTCCTATACCGGACTTGTCACCGGAGCGCGATGCCTGTTCAAGGCGGTGACGGATTCTGAAATTCCGGCCAATGGCGGGTGCTTTCGGGCTCTGGAAATCATCTGCCCCATGGGAACCATCATAAGCGCCCAGTCTCCGGCCCCGGTATCACTTTATTATGAGCCGCTGATTGCGGCCATTGATGTGATGTGGAAAGCTTTGGCCCCGGTAATGGCAGATCGTTTGCCCGCCGGACATCAACGCAGTGTTGGTGCTACTTTCCTCAGCGGTAATCATCCTGATACGGGCGACTTGTTTGTCATGGGTGAGCCGTTGGTGGGAGGCTGGGGTGCCAGCGAAGACAAAGACGGGGATAATGGCCAGTTTTGTTGTGCTAACGGTGAGACATTTAACATCCCGACAGAATTATTTGAAAGCCGTTACGGCGTGCAGGTAGAACAATATGCTTTCCATGATGAAGATGGCGGCGCGGGTGAATTTCGCGGCGGCAAAGGCGTTGTGCTTGATTATAAAATAACCTCTGATGAAGCCTTCCTAACCTATGCAGCGTCTCAAACCACCTCCCGGCCCTGGGCCATGCGGGGCGGGCAGGAAGGGTCTAATAATTATGCGCTTATTCTGCGCAAAGACGGCACAGTGGAACGACATCATATGTGTACGTCAGTTACCATTGAAAAGGGTGAGGTTATTCGCCTCTATACGGGAACCGGTGGCGGTTATGGTGAACCTAAAAACCGGCCAAAAGAAAAAGTTCTGGAAGATATTAAAAATGGCTATATCACATCAGCACAGGCTTTAAAATTCTATAATGTGGAGTGGGTATAGCGGTCGGCTTTAGACCAGCTACCTTTATAAAATGGAATAATTATGAGCTAACACATGATAGGAGGGTTGTTTTTCAGAGCATTTCGTTTAATGGTTTAGTCATTACCTTTAATGTCTTTAAACGCGATGGAATATAATATGCAGATAAAGCCGCCCTATCTTTTGTTTCTAGGGTCCGATAAAGAGCCGCTGACGATCAAAACATCACAAGGCATCGCCTATTGGCGGCCAGAGCTTTGTATGGGTGAGATTTCGGCTCCAGAGGGCCCCACTTTAGGGCTTGAAAAACTGTCTATTGCTGAGGCCGCTGACCGAGGGGCCGGAACTCTTGTGCTTGGCCTTGTCAATAGCGGGGGCAGAATTGCAGATGACTGGATTCCCTATATTATGGAAGCTCTGGAAGCTGGGCTTGATGTGGCTAGCGGGCTGCATAGCCGTCTTACGGATATATCTGCGGTACGGGAAGCGGCTCAAAAAAATGGCCGAACGCTCCATGATGTGCGCCATACCGACGAGCCGCTTAAAACCGGCAATGGCAAAAAACGCAGTGGCAAACGTATTCTAGCCGTTGGTACGGACTGTTCAGTGGGCAAGATGTACACCACGCTTGCCATAGAACGGGAAATGAAGGCACAGGGTTATAATGCGGATTTCTGCGCCACGGGCCAGACCGGAATCCTGATCGCCGGCAATGGTATTTCCATTGATGCGGTGGTTGCCGATTTTATTTCCGGGGCCGTTGAAAAACTTTCTCCCGATAATTCAGCCGACCATTGGGATATTATCGAAGGTCAGGGATCGCTGTTTAATCCAGCCTTTGCCGGGGTCAGCCTTGGCCTGCTCCACGGGGCGCAGCCGGACATTCTGGTCATGTGCCATGAAGCCGGACGCAAAACCATCCGGCACCTCGCCCATCAACGCTTACCTGATTTAGATAAATGTATCGAAGCCAACTTACAGGCCGCACGGGTAACTAACCCTGCTGTGCGCCTTGGCGGAATTGCGCTGAATTCCCGCATGATCACAGCTGCCGAAAGCGCCGAACAATGCGCTAGGCTGGCCCATGAATTCGGCGTCCCCTGTTTTGACCCCCTGATTAACGGCACAGAAGAATTTGTGAGCAGCTTATGACCCTTAACCGTAAAATAACCATCCGTAGTGAAACCTGGGCCTTGAACGCCCCCTTTGTCATCGCCCGCGGCAGCCGTACGCAAACCCATGTAGTGGTGGTCGAAGTGCAGGAGGGCAGTCATAAAGGCCGTGGTGAATGTTCCCCAAACGCCAGATATGGGGAAACGATCCCCTCTGTCATTGCCCAGATCGAGAATATTCAGCCCCTTCTTGAGGGCGGGCTCGACCTAGAAGGCCTGCAAAATGAAATGCCCGCCGGGGCGGCCCGCAATGCCGTTGACTGTGCGCTGTGGGATTTAAGGGCTAAGGTTGAGGCAAGACCGGTGAGCGACCTACTGAATGTGCCATGGCCCGAAAATATAGCATCCGTACAGACGTTGAGCATTGGCGTCGCTTCAAATATGGGTGTTGCGGCGGCAAAGCTGACGTCTTTCCCTATTTTAAAAGTTAAATTAGATGCCAATGACATCATGGAACGCCTGAGCGCCATTCATCAAAATGCACCCGGTTCCGGTCTTTTAATTGATGCCAATGAAAGCTGGACGGTGGATATTGTCAAGGCCGTGGCGGCACGGGCAGAAGAATTTAATATTGTCATGATCGAACAGCCCCTGCCCGAAGCGGATGATAGCGCACTTAAAGGCATCAACATTGGTGTGCCCCTAGGTGCCGATGAAAGCTGCCATACTTCCGCCGATCTGGTACGGCTCAAAGAGATTTACGATGTTATCAATATAAAGCTCGACAAAACGGGTGGGCTTAGCGAAGCCATGAAACTTTATACCGAAGCCCGGCAGGTTGGCCTGGATGTCATGGTCGGCTGTATGCTCGGCACATCTCTATCTATGGCCCCCGCCATGTTTGTCGCCCAATTTGCCAAATATGTGGATCTTGACGCAACAACCATGCTGCTAAAAGATCGCACCCATAATCTGGTTCTTAAAGATGGATTGATGTCTCCCCTTAACCCTGAACTTTGGGGCGGAAATAATACTGACGTGGTTTAGAATGATTAAGATAATTTTAAACTTAAGGTGTTAATCATGTGAATCTTTAGACAATAATATTATGTAATTAATAAATATCTCTGTAACAGGAAAATATTATATTACTAACTTATTGTTTCAGTTATGTATTTTGGGGTATAGTATGCGAATTATCAAAAAACTTGGTTTCACAATTCTGATTCTATTTTTATTGTCCAGTTGTGAAGATGACAGTACCGACACCAATCCTGTGAATGAACCGTCTGCAAATGCCACTGTTCAAAATGAATCCACTGAAAAAATATGCCTCCTCTTCAATGAAGAAAATTTAGGAGACAAGGGGTTTAATGACAGTCAATATTCGGCCGCAGCAAAAGTTCAAATGGAAGAAAACTTCCAACTGATCGTTATTACAGGCGAAAAAAATACATCCCGTGAGAGCTTCCAAAAAGCAATCAATATGGGCTGTAATCTGTTGGTGGCTACCGAGGGCTATGCCATGAAAAATAATATCCTTGAATTTGCCCCCAAGCACCCGGATAAAACTTTCATCCTCATGGATGAAAGGGTAGATATTGATTACCCCAATCTGATCACAACATATTTTAAAGCATCTGAGGCAGCTTATCTGGCTGGTATATTAGCCGCGGACATGAGTGAAACTGGCGTGCTGGGCATTGTTGCGGGGCTTGGTGTTCCTGCTGTTGAAGACTTATTGATGGGTTTCCGTCAAGGGGCGAGAGACACCAAAAAGGATATTACAATACATACTGAATATATCTCGGATTTCGCCGAGACGACTAACATATGGAGCAATCCTAATATTGCTGCTCAGATAACCACTAAAATGTACAATACAGTGGCGGCGGATATTATATTCAGTGTTGCAGGTGGATCTAATTTAGGGACTTTCAGTGCCGCAAGGAAATTAAAGATCAAAGCAATTGGTGTCGATGCGGATCAAGATCATCTCTCCAGAGGAGTGATTTTGACCAGTGTGATGAAGAATCTGGATAATGTTCTGGAAATTTTAATACGTGATTATCTTAAGGGTAACCTAAAAAGCGGTAGCAATGTCTTTGGGCTTACTGATGGAGGAGTATCCATAAGCCCAATGCTTTATTCAAAGCATTTAATACCGTCAGATACGTTAGATAAAATCACTAAAACGAGAAAATCTATAATTGACGGTAAAATTAAAGTTATTTCTGTCTGGGATAATACAAAGGAAAACAATGCCCAATAGTAACGAGTTTTCCTTTTTCAATCGCTTGAAAATTTCAACTAAAATGAGTCTTGTGATCATTAGTTGTTTGTCAATATTCATGCTCAGCATTAGCCTGTTTTTTATCGATATGATAATCAAAGGGGCGGAGGACGAAGCTGAACATAATAATAAATATATTCTGCGTCTTGCCAGTGATCTTTATCTGCATCCCTTGATGGAATCAGACTTTGCGGCAATGATGGAATTAACCCTTACGTTTCTTGAAGATGAACATACCATTAAAGTAGCGGTCTATAATGACAAGGGCATGAATGTCATCCCCATTAATCAGAAAATAGGCAGTGATGTTAAGAATGTCCGCGAGTTTCGTCATATAATTGCGATTAAGGCCGGTAGTGATTCCGGAAATCTTACCGTCGGGGAAGTCGTAATTTCATTCAATATGGATGACCTATACAGTAAAATTGCAACGGCGCAAAAAACCCTAATTCTCTATATTGTCATCGCGATGATAGTGACGACCCTGCTAATGCGGTTCCTGCTCAATCTCTTCATCAGAGCCCCCATCGTGGAATTATCAAAATCAGTACAAGAAGTAAAAAAAGGCAACCTGAATAAAAGGGTTAAGGTGCTCGCCAATGATGAAATCGGGACTTTGGCCAAAGCCTTCAATGAAATGACCCCCCATTTGGCCACTGTCAATGAATTGACCAGTGCAAAAGAAGCTGCGGAAGCCTCCAATCTTGCAAAATCCGAGTTTCTTTCTTACATGAGCCATGAGCTGAGAACACCTCTTAATGCGGTGATTGGATTTTCCGAAACCCTGCGTCTGCCATTTTTCGGCAAACTGAATGAAAAACAGATAGAATTTGTTGATAATATTCATCAGGGCGGAACATTACTGCTTAAATTGATCAATGACCTGTTGCATCTGTCCAAGATCGAGTCAGGCGCTGTTGATCTTAGTCTCAAATATTACGACTTATCCGAAATTGTCCATGGTGTGGTCCCCATGGTTCAGCATATACTGACAAAAAATGCAGTGCATCTCCACGAAGAAGTTATTCCAGAGGGCCAGTGGTGTGTTTATGTGGATACGGTCCGTATGGATCAGGTTCTGGTCAATCTTATTTCCAATGCCGTCAAATATGGGCACAGAGGCGGCAATGTCTGGCTGTCCGTGGTTGAGATTGACAATAGCCATCTAAGGCTTTCTGTACGGGACGATGGCATTGGTATTGCGCAAGAGCAGTATGACAATATTTTTACCCCCTTTAACCGGGCTGGAATGGAACAATCGGGCATTGAAGGTACCGGTGCCGGGCTGTCCATCGTTAAAGCTTTGATGGAAGTGATGGGCGGTACCATTGGCTTTAACAGCAAGCTCGGCGAAGGTACTACCTTCTGGGTCGACCTGCCCGCATATACAAAAGAAAACCTGTCTAAGGAAAAAAATTTCCGACAACAGAAACACATTCGATCAAAATAAAGTTAGCCCATCACGGATTATGTGAGAAAAAAAGCTTAATACGAAAAACAACACTTAAGAACATCAACATGGCCTTTGGAAGGTAAACCGCTTTGGTCTCAAATAGTCTTGAATCTTCCAGTGCCGCATCACGGTGATAACCAATTGCGTGATAAGCTGGCATAGCAAGCATTTTCTTAAGCGCATCTCTGGATGGGTAATACACCAGAAAAACCCGATCCCATTGCTCATCAGCGGGGCCGATGAGAGACGATAGCACAGTTCCCACCCACAGGGGCCGCCCGCCAACCGAAAATAAGAAGGGCATGGTCTTTTTCGAATAAATATCATAAGCCTGCTGACCCGTCCGCCCGTCGGCACCTTGATTTTTAGCAGAATAAACCGCCTGCTCGCGAAATTTCAACATATTGAGCATAACAATAGGTTTGCCATCATGCTCACCCTGTATGAAAGAGCCCATTTGTTCGTCTGATGGTCTGACTGTTTTCATAACTTTTATCCTTACTTGTTGTTTTAATCATTACCGAAACACCATTAACAACCGTATTACCACAAAGGGGATCAACCAGTGTTTCAGCCGTAATATCATTAACGCAATTCCCCATGTGGGCAGTGGCTATTTTTATTTCGATTCCGTAATAATTATATTCCCACCCATGGGCCATACAAACAAGCCCCATGTTAATATCATCGTTAATTTCAGTAGCAACTTACATGGAACTAATTGATAACGGTTCCGTAATAATTTGCCCTGCCATCATATTTCACCGAATGACATCTTGTGAAGTGAAGCTGCGATTGGTGTTGAGCAGGGTTCGCGGGCTGACGTGTTGTTCGAAATAGTGCGGATTTTCGTGCAGAATACGGCTGTAAATGCCGATACCGAAATCTATCCAATCCCGCATCAGATCACAATAATGATAGGTCGGCTTGTTAATATCGTCATAGGTGGCATAGGATTCGTGATAACAGCCCCCGGAACAAAGATTTCTGATCCGGCAAGTATCGCACCAAGTACCGTCCCGGACGGCACGACCTTCAAGGAATTCGCCCAGTTCTTGTTTTTTAATACCCGTATCCACTGTACCGTATTTATCAATATCGGAGCCGGTAAATCGGTGACAAAGATTCAAGCCGCCCTCATGGTCCACAGCCAAAAGCCCGATACCGGCCCCACAAGGCAAAGCTTTTTTAGTGCCCTCATACAGATCTGTCATCATCTGATGCATATTGGAAAAGCCATTATTACGGTTCCGTAACGCTTCGCTAAGATAATGCTCACCCAGTTTTTTCATATTCTGAAACACCTCGTGCAATTCTTCATTACTGAGATTAAAAAGAGATATATCACCAGATGTTACGGGGGCGAAACCAACCTCAGCAAAGCCAAGATCATATTTCAGATGATTATGAATATTAACCACATCGGTTACCCCAGCGGTCAGGGTTACCCTTGCCCCCACGGGCCGGGCAGTATAACGGCTCAGCAGCATCCGAGCTTTCTTTGACACCACATCATAAGTCCCTTTGCCGCCGATGGTTTTGCGGTTTTTATCGTGAACGGCCTTTGGCCCATCCATGCTGATGGCGATACCAAACCTATGGTCATTCAAATAATCGATAATGTCTTCGGTCAGGAGAGTGGCGTTTGTGGTAACGGAAAAATCAACTTTTTTACCCTCCTCGGCACAACGGGCTTCCGCATATTCCACGGCACGTTTGATCAGGGCCATATTGCTCAAGGGTTCACCCCCGAAAAACACCACATTAACCCGGTCGCGGCTTTTACCCTCCTTCAACAAAAGGTCAATGGATTTTTTTGCCACGTCAAAACCCATCAATTCCCCTTTTGCGGGCGTGGTCAGGTCTTCTTTATAACAATAGGTGCAGCCCAGATTACAACCGGTATTCACATTGAGAATGATAGTACTGAGTGGATAATTTTCTATTTTGATTTTTTTGTGGTCGGGACGGATGGGGTCATCACCTCTGATGATTTTCATTTCAAGAAAATCTTCAACAACGTCAAGCACTTGATCCGGTTCGTAGCGACCCTTGAAGCACGCTTCCATTTCCTGCTGGCTGACCGTTTTTTTTTCCTTGAACAGGTCTAATATATCACCCGATATCTGATCCAGATCGAACAGTGACGTGGTCGGAATATGAAATAATATCCGTTTATCCCCCACAATGACATCATGGGCGTTATGGGGGATATAATGCAAACCTGCGGTCATAGATATTTTCCTTTGCTGCCCACTTTATACACAACGGCTTTATCATTTCTTGTCTGATAGTGACCTTTAATGCAACCAATGACAATAACAAAGGTTTAAGTAGCATTGGCATTAATATGATCCATAAGGCGGGCTGAGAGTACAAACTATCCCATACAAACTTGCTGACTATCTGTATATGTTGATTTTAATTCATTTCCATATTTTTGAGAACGTCACGGATTTCCTGTGTTTTACCTCTTGTATATTTTGCTATTTCAATATCGGCTTTCATAATGTGCCCATACCACCATTCCCGCAGAAAAAGATTTAGTTCACGCTGTATCTCCGGATCATAGTTCTTACGCCAGCTCTTGGCTAATTTATTCACCTCAGCAATGATATCTTGGTGGGCATCCCTATGTTCAATTAGGTCCGGATAGTTACAAACTTCCATAATTGCTTCCTCCCGCCTGAAATGAAAATGGGTATATTCGATGAGTTCAACGATGGTATCATTCATTTGTTTCTCGTCATAAAATCCAACTGATATTTTATTCGTGAGCGAAATGATTTTTTGATGGTCTTTGTCAATAGCATCAACGCCGACGCGCATGGTATCATTCCAGATAAGTATCTCCTTGTTGGTAATAAGAGGGAGTTCAAACCAAAAAACAGTACCTTTATCTTTCCTGCTTTCAAAATCGATGCGCCCACCCAGTCGTTCGGTGAGGAGTTTGCATATGGTCAGGCCTATGCCATGGCCCTCTCTTGCAACATCGGAATGACCCCCGATGCGTTGAAATATATTGAATATTTTTGCGTGATCTTTTTCGGCAATACCTATGCCCGTATCGGTTATGGATATATGCAAAAATTCTTCTTTGGTTTTTCGGCAATCTACGATTATGGCGCCATCATCAATATTATATTTTACCGCATTGGACAGAAGATTGATCATAACCTGTTTGAAGCGCATTTCATCGGTAAGAAGTAGATTACGGGAACCCTCCTCAACCTGATTAACAATCTTTATTCCCCGCACTGCTGCAAGGGGTAATATCTGGGCGATACAACCTTCAATCACCTGCTCTGCATCAATCTCTTCCAACAAAATAATTTCCTGTTCTGCCTCAATCTGGGAAAGATCAAGAATTTCATTGATGAGATTTAGAAGATGATTACCACCGATCAAAATATTATCCACATAGCCGCTCTGGGTTTTTGTCAGCTCATCTTTTGGGTTGAATTGCAGCATCTGTCCGAAGCCTAATATTGCGTTGAGAGGTGTTCGTAGCTCGTGGCTCATGCTGGCAAGGAAATCTGATTTAGCTTCGTTGGCTTTTTCGGCTTTTTCCTTGGCCTCCTCCAACTCCCTTTCATTCTTAATTCTTGCCGTAATATTCTTGGCACTACCGCGGTATCCTATAAATTGACCCGCGTTATCAAAAACCGGTACGCCGCTGATACTGACCTGTAGCTGGACTTTATCCTCAAAAATAGCTGAATATTCAAAATCCCTGAACGGAAGATGCGCTTCAAGCTCTGCTTTATGTCTATCCCATTTCTTGTTTTCTTCCCCTTCGCCCAAAAAATTCCACCGTTTAGTACCTATTACCTTGTTAATATCGTAGCCTGTAATTCCTTCAAAATTACCTGAGATAGATGTGTACCTGAGGTCGGCATCCATTTCCCAGAACCAGTCCGAAGCTACTTCTGCAAAATCACTGGCACGGCGTTCACTGGCCAACAATTCCTGCCGGGCTTCATTCTCTAAGTCCAGCATAATATTAAATACATCTGCAAGCTTGCCGAGTTCATCAACCCGGTCCACATCGGCACGCATATCACGGGAGCCTTTTGAAACTGAACTAGCCACATCGATAAGGCGGTAAATACCCCGCGATAACCCCAGACCCATATAATAGGCAAATATAATACCCACAATGATTGCTCCAAGCGTATAAAACGCACCATCACGGGCAATTTCTTTCAGGCTGATTGTGGTATCGGTACGATCAATGCCAACCCGCGCCCAGCCAATCTGATGGCCCTTTACAACAACCGGGGCCGCCACATCAATAACTACATCGCTATTTACCAAGACAACGATAGCCACATCATGATCAAGCAAAGAAAGGCTGATAGCATCATCTATATATTTACCGACCATTCTACGGTCAGTATAGCCCAATATTTTACCATTTAAATCATGGATCATAGCATAGCGCAAAGAGGGGTAGTTACTTTGAGAGTTAATCACCTCTTCCAGTCCGACAACATCGCTGGCTAATATCCAGGACGTACTGTTCGCCGCCAGAGTTTTGGCGAGACTTCCGGCCTGTTCAATGGTCTGTTCATGTAGAAAATTGCTTTGACGTGTCACAAGATCTAAAACAAAAATAGTCATTAGGACAGCATGAACCAAGGCAATCCCTATGATCAATTGACGCCTTATCGAGCCGGTCCAAAAATATTTTATTTTCTTGATAATAATCATTAACTAATACTCATTAACTAATACTCATGACTATATTTGTTTATCGAATATCTTGATATATTACTCCAATGGTCTCACTGACTGTTGAAATTTATCTAGAAATACGGCGACTGGCTTATAGGTATAGTTATCCGCTTCTTCAAAACGGGAAAGATCCATGGCCGATAATATTTTCACACCCTGGTCGTGTTCATGGAGCGAGAACAGCACCTTAGATACTTTTGCCACTAAATCAGGCGGCACATCATCCCGCACCACCAAGCCATTATTTACCAATGGTTTCGTCTGCCAGATCGGATAGACCTCTGCCGCCAGTTCTAGCCTTTCCGTTGACAATAAATTCCACGGCGCGGGCCAGGTAGCCGCCGCCGCAACATTACCAAGATATACATTCATCACTGAGGATTCCTGCGAGCCCACATAGCGAATATCAATATCCTTCATCACATCAATACCATGCATCTGAAGATAATATTGCGGCATCATTGTTGCTGCAAGTGCCGTGGGGGCAGGAAAACTGACTACCGCACCTTTCAGGTCTGTAACTTTTTTAATACCACTATCCTTGCGGACAAGGATGATACCGCGAAATTTGTGATCATCACCCATTTTGCCAAAAACATGATACCCATACCGTAATGAATTAATCGTCTGATAGGGGTTTGGGAGCGCAAATTCAAATTTGCCCGCATAGAGTTTCTTGTCATAAGATGCATAATTTCGCGAGGCCTCTAATTTAAAAGTCGCTTCGGGAATTTTCTCATTCAGATAATCCGTTAAGGGGCCGAATATCTCATACAGCCGTTCTGGATTATGCAGCGGGTGAACCCCTAAAATATATTCATGCTTAATGCCGGCTCTGTGATCAACAAATGTGGGGTTATAGGCATCATCTGTCTTCTGGTCGCACGCCGAAAGACCCCACAGAATACCAAATCCTACAAGAATCTTCCCCAACAAACCAGAATTTCTCATAACGCAACTCATAATCATTAACCCTAGCCCCCACCATCCTTATTGTCAATTTATATGATTACAAGTGATAATCTCAGCATGGTTAGGGTTTGACTTTTTATCAATTCTCCAACATGATCCCCCAAATAGTCGCTTAATGAATACGCGGCTTAAGGATAGCCAAAATGATAATTGACATAATAAGTTTTTGGGTTGTTGTTGCTGTTGCTGGTTTAGGCGGCATGGCCCTGTTGAAAATATTACTTACTGGACTGAGCACCACGCCTGTTCTGGGCCAATATCTTATAATTGATGAGATTTATGACAATAACATACTAGCAGTATTATTTTTCCCGCTTCGTATTGCTTTAAACTTATCTGTATTAGCACTCCCCTTGTATTTTGTTTATCTGCTGTTCTCACAAATGGTGTCCGTAAGTGTGCTTGCCACATTGGATGGCAAACTTGATCGCCAACATTATTATGGCTATGCCACAGACAATTTATATGGCGCGGTAAAGGTTGCTACAAAATTCGACCTTGCCTCTAGGGGGACGGAAGAACTGAACCAGATGGATGATGAGACATTTAATGCCATAATCAATAAAGTGGATGCATTCGAAACGGGTCTATATGGCACATTGCTAATCAATCAAACGGGGGCGCCATTATATCATTCCCGTATATATTATTATAACACAAACACATTCGAGGATATGGTTCTGTCCATGGATCCGGCTGATATAAAACCCGGTTCACAAGAAGAAAATATTCTTAAGAAAATAACCCACCTGCGTACCGCCATAGCTGAAAATGACGTCACCATTGCCAATGACGGTTATTTTATCACTGAGATGCCCCATCGAACATATGTGGGTTGTGCCGACAAAACGCCTGAAAACTTCATCTTTGATGGAAATGATTCTGTGGCCAATAAAGCCATAAATCAATATGTCGTGCAGCTAACGGAAGTACGTGCCGAAAGCTGTCCAACGAATTAAGCCGCGTTAAACCCGCCCCAGTGCCTGTTCAATATCGGCCAATATATCGGCTGCATTCTCCAGCCCTGCGGAAATACGCACAAGCCCCTCGGTGATGCCGAACCGCTCGCGCTCTTCCCGTTCGTACGTAGAATGGGTCATGGAGGCGGGATGCTCAACCAATGTTTCCGCATCGCCAAGACTGACAGCAATCTTGCACATCTCCAGCGAATTGAGGAATTTCAGACCCCCATCATGACCGCCGTTTAGCTCGAAAGCGATCA
>JAGLJX010000124.1 GCA_023142175.1 Emcibacter sp. | reverse complement strand
ACTCAAAATTATCAGAAGGCTTATATTGCAATCCGAGACGCACACGGACACGCGCCCGCGTTCTGTCATCCCGTAAAGCACCAGATGCCTTTTGTGAGTCCCAGTCGGATTCCATCCGCGCCCGGAAATCACCGTAAATTTTAAGCTTGCCTTCATCGTCTAGTGTAATTTTGGCTTCTGCCATTGTGGCTGGCACTGCAAATGCAGCGCCAATCACTAAAGTTTTAAGCGATGTTTTTATCATCTTTTTCATTTTCGTTTCCTCATATTTCCTTATGGAAAATTATACAATATTACGTGGTGCAAACGACATACTGCGGAATTCACGACTATATTTGGATTCGCCAATCTTCTTAATATTGGCAACGCCCATTTTATAGTTGTAGTTCCCGCTGATACCATCAACGACACGTGCTGTCAGAGAGTTGGAAGGCTGACGCATATCAAGCATATTGGCATACAGCACCCCTTCTTTAACAATCGGCGTAACAATTGCCACAGCCGTAACAGCCGCCTTTTGCAATTCGATATGACCTTTTTCCATCAAACTCTTGAACTGGAAGTGGTCATTTTCAACACCAAGAATAGTGTCTTTGAACTGCACAACACGATCTGAATACATCATGACCTGATCGCCTGATTTAATGCCGCGTTTCTTGGCATCTTTTGGATTAATCTCAACCCAGTTTTCAGGCCAGCGTTGCGTTGTATAAGGACGACGTTCCACATCATCATAGCCGGACTGCCAAACTTCATTGATCCGTCCGTTACTGAACCAAAGTTCGTCCTCTTTAGGTGATAACCAGCTATGGAAATCTGAGAACAGGCTCCACGGATGTTTCTGCAGGTTCATCTTACCGGTTTGAGAATTGAAATGGGTCAGTTTCTTGCCAAGGATATTTGCACCCTTTGGACCGTTAGCCAGACCTTTTTTATCAAGCTCTTCTCTGCTGATTTCCGTATCATGCAACCGTTTGGTACCAACAAGCTCGTTGGTATCATAGTTGTAGAATACAGGGCCCTGAATACCGGTCGTACCAAATTCTCTCAGTTTCTGGTGCAAAGTTTTACCTTCGCGGTGAGCAGCAACTTTGATCATGTGATATGCTTTACGGCCTTTACGGCTGAAGCGTGAGGATTCTTCGGCAACATCATTGGAATTTTTCCAATCAAAGCCGTCAAAGCCCATCTTCTTAGCAAGTTCAGCGATAATCCACCAATCAGGTTTCGCATTGCCCGGCGCATCATAGAATTTTTGATACAAACGAAGGCGACGTTCGCCGTTGGCGCGCATGAAGTCTTCTTCACCCCACGTTGCCGCTGGGAAAACGATATCAGCAAAACGGGCACCAATTGGATCACGCAGATAGATATCCTGATTGATAACAACCATACCACCTGAATCCGCACGGGCTTTCAGAGTTTCAATGATTTTATCTTTGTCATAAGACCGTACCTGATGCGGGTTCTGGACAATCAGTTCATTGAACTTATTGAACAGACCTTGTGAACCACACATGGCTTGAATCCATGTTGTTCCGATCACATGGGCAAAGCGGGTATGACCTGAATATGTCCAACGGTCAGTATCCAATGCTCTGCGGCGACGACCTGGTACTTTTTCAGGAGATTTATTCCGTGGGAATTTACCACCCTTCTGACCGCCACGTTGGTGACCACCGAAACGGCCAACAACACGACCTTCACGACCACCAGCACCCGTAATAATAGCCAAAGCACTAACCGCATTGGTATTACCGGTATTGTTGCTCCAATAGAAGCCTTTCTCAATACCATAAGATGCTTTTGGACGCGTGCCGTCTTTTTTAGGTTTCGCAAGCCATTCAGCAGCGGTGTAGAGTTTTTTAACATCGATACCTGCAACTTTAGCGGCATATTTGGGATTATATTCATCTTGGCTAAGAACCCATTTTTTATAGTCCTCAAAGCCTTTAGTCTGAAATTTACCCCAAGTGGTACGCCACTGCCAAGGTGTATTACGTGTTCCCTGACCGAAGCCGGAATTTGATTCCCACTTGCTGTTAACCCACTTTTTGATCCATTCGCTGTCTTCCCAGCCTTTTTGCATAATGATGCGGGAGATTGCACCAAGAACAAGGTTGTCAGTACCGGGATTAACATCAATATGAAGACCGCCGTTGGCTTTGATATAAGCAACACCCGCAGTATCACGAGGGTTAAGCACAATCACCTTCATACCGTCCTGAATGGCAGGCATGATAAATTGAGTAAAGATAATGGTCTTGGTCTCGTACGGATCAGTACCACAGATCATCAATGTATCAGCAGCACCCCAGTCATCATAACTAGGTCCGAAGTTATCAAAACCCGCATCCCGGAAACCCGGTGTGGATGTCACATCGGACGGTGTATCATGGAATGAGAAGTTCGCTGTATTGATATGACGGTTTGCATATTTTGTAATGGCATAGGTATTCTCAATATACTGATATGAGAATGTCTTGATACCATAGGCATTTGCACCATGTTCTTTAATGACATGACGACCAACTGCGGCCGCAATATCAAGGGCAAAGTCCCAGCTAACCGGCTGCAATGTACCACCGATACGAACCAATGGAGACGTTAACCTGTCCCGTGTTGGTGTTTTCGGATTGTAACATTTTTGTGCAATCAGTCCGCCGCGCATGGATGAATCACCGTTTACGTTTACCGCTTCGGTATCCTTATCCGGCGTAATGATCACATTATGTGGCATACCTTTATGCATCACAACATTATGCTGTGCTGGGGCGACCCAGTCCTGCAAAGGCGCACTTGGAAAATCTACGTTAAATGCATTTTCTTCAGCCTTAATGCCACCATCCGGTGCCTGAGTAGGCCAACGATAAACCTTGTAACCACAGGCCACAATGCAATAGTCGCAACAAGTTGTTAAAACTTCAGCATTTTTGGGGGGGAGCGGTGCATGATCTTCTGGCAAATAATAATTTGTACTCATTTTCTATTCCTCACCTTTAGCCATATTTTCGTTACGACCAAACAATAGTCCTAACATTCCAACTGCATAGACATCATCGCCTTCGATTTCGAGCAGGATTTGTGGCAAACTTTCGTAAGCCTGTCCTGATACGATGATACCGTGACGACGAACGTCAAATAGTGATAGATGGAAAGGGCATTGTCCTAATGTCCTATGCTCACCCGTAACCTTGTAAGCATCCTGAAGCGGGCCACCCTGATGGGTACAACCAGCACTAAAAGCAACAATGTCTTTTTTAGTACCAATACCACCACCACATTCAATGTCCGTTCTGATCAGAACACAGGTTGTATTCATACCATCATCTGGATAATTGAACTCAATAGGATCGTTTTTCTTAAGATCTTTCAGGCTTGCGATTTTCATGCGGGGATAACCCACAATACGTGCCTTCATGGTTGCGGCTTCAGCTGTCCCGGGGAACATTGTCAGGGAGACAACTTTAGCCGCCCCGATTGTAGCACCACTATAAAGCAGGAATTTCCTGCGGTTTACCAAACATTTGCCACCGGCATGCTTTTTGGTTTTCGTTTTCTCTTTGGAGATTATTTCGCTCATTTTACAACGTCCTCCAGTTCTTCTCTGGTAAATAGGGGTTTATAATCAGGTAATATCGGTTTCTGCATTGCGATCTCGTCACCAGAGAAAGCTTCAAGGAATGCCACCAGATCTTCTTTTTCTTCATCCGTCAGCCCCAAAGGTTTAATCAGGGGTGTTTTGGTTTCAGTAAAATCTGTTGTACGTTCGTCTTCTGTAACGCCACCAGCGTTATAGAAATCCACAACTTCTTCCAAGGTGAATAGCTCACCGTTATGCATATAAGGCGCTGTATATGCCGTATAGCGCAGGGATGGCACACGGAACTTGCCTTTATCAGAGTTCATTTTTCCTCTAAAATAAAGCCCCATATCATCCTTGACGGTACGATATTTTTCTTCGGTTACGCCCTTGGCATAATTCTCAAAACGGAAGGTAATCTGTGCCAGACCGTCTTCTTCCCAACGAAGGGAGTAAGGAACACCAATGTTATAGAATTGTTCATCAGTAGCCAAAGCGCCATTATGACAGGCAATACAGTTGGCTTTACCTTCAAACAGTTCTTTACCGCGAATTTGCTCCTCGGAAAGGGCTGATTTATCGCCTTCAATATATTTATCAAGCGGCGTGTCATACTGATTAAGTGTCCGTTCAAATGATGCAATCGCGCGCCATGCATTTGCAATCAACGGCCATTCATCACCAAAGACTTCGTTAAAGCGCTTTTTATATTCAGGGATCAATGCCAGACGAGCTTCCATCAGGTCATTTTCACCATTACCGGCAACACCACCTTTAGCGGCAGACGGTGCCTGTGCTTCAAGTGACGTCGCGGAAGCGGCCCAGAATAACTTGCTATAGTAAGCCGTGTTGATAATTGACTGGCTGTTGCGCCAATGAACCGTTCCCGGATAACCACGAGAAATCTGATCAGGCCATGCCCAACCTTCTTTCGGGTCATGACAACTTGCACATGAAATGGACGCATCACCACCAAGACGGGGATCAAAGAACAACAGCTTGCCTAGTTCTATCTTAGCGTCTGTTTGTTTATTATCCGCAGGCACAGGGACTGCACCCAATGTGGTTAAGCCCGGAACCTTGCCATTGATACTGTCAACAGCGGGAACCGCAACCGATTTTCGTTCAGCAGCAACAGAAGCCTGTGCTGCAAATACTGCCAGAGCAACCAAAGCTGTCACTGAGAGTATTTTGTTTTTAATCACTCTATTCATCACTTTGCTCCAACATTAATTGCGTGTGTCACGCCAGTTTTCAATAACGTCATATTCACCTTTAAATTTAGCTTTCCAGACATGCTCGTCGCTGGTTAAAAGGTCGCCTGACAATGATTCAAGGAATGCCACAAGGTCTTTTTTCTCACTATATGAAAGACCAAGAGGTTGAATACGCTCATCCTTGTTGGAATCCTGACCGCCACCCTGGTTGTAGAAATCAACTACTTCCATCAGTGTCGTCATTGTTCCGTTATGCATATAAGGCGCGGTATATTTCAGTTCCCGAAGTGACGGTGTCATGAAAGTTCCCTTACCTGAACCATCCACTGCGTGAGTATGAATATGTGCACCCAGATCGCGTTTCAGGTTCATATAATTTTCATTACCCATGAACATATTATAGGCGATAAAAGCCTGATGGTTCATAGGGTCAAGAAAGATATCAAGATTCTCAGGAACGCCCGTGTTATGGGCTTTGTTGTCTAACAGCATGGGGCCATTATGACATTGCACGCACCCGGCCTTGCCTTTAAATAAAGCCATGCCCTTAGTCGCAGATTTAGACATTGTGCCCGCATCAAAAGGTACATTGCGGGACGTCAAAGTTTTAAGATATTCCGGAATAGCTTTACGAACTTTACCGTTTGAAGGCTCGCCGTATCCTGCATCTTTAAACATCTGAATATATAGAGGATCTTGCTTCACACGTTCCTGCATGATGCGCATATCCATATTCATGATGTAATCCTCGGTTATCATACCGCGCGTTACATCATTCAGGTTTGTGCCCAAACGCCCATCATGCATCCATATTTTCTTATGGGCAGTATTGACAAGAGAGGGTGAATTACGAAAATGTCCGTTTCCAGGGTAACCCGGTGACAAGGCATTAGGATGGGCAAATGCATTTTCCGGCTTATGGCAAGTGGAGCAGGATATGGCCCCATCACCTGAAAGACGTGGATCAAAAAACAGGCGTTTACCCAGTTCTGCTTTCTTTGCATTAATTTTCAAGACAGGCAACTTGCCGATCTCCGGCGTATCCGCCGCAAAAACAGATATGGTGCTGAAAATACCAACTACCCCTACTGCTAATGCACTTTTAAACATAATTTTCATGTAATTCATGCCATTCCTCCTAATAGGGAAAACATCATGTTTCTCCTATGCGCCTGTCGGCTAGTTTTAGTAATCATTTAGAAGTATTCCTCTACCCATTTCAATCAATCTTTTCACTGTATATTCTCCATGGACTAGGCCACACATTGATCTAGGTCAAACTATTCATCATTACTTTTTCCGCGCCCTGCTAACGAGCAATAATCCGCAAGCAAATACCAACAGCATGGCCCCGATCGGCGGCCCGAAAACCTGTGTATTATCAACCACCGGCGGCAATACCAGCCAATACCATGTGGTCAAAGTATGCTTTGAGCCCGCCTCGCCGTTGCTGCCATCCCAATTGGCGAATGATATCGGAATGAAGTTACCTTCTTCGAAATTAACATCACCGCTTGCCCCACCGTTGCGCGGGCGTTTCATAATGATTTGCCAACGACCATCTTTCCATGTGCCGTTCGCCTTGAGACTTACATCATCCATACGAGGTGCGAGCTTGTTTTCAGGCCCACTGGCATCAAGCAGCATGGCTGATTCGGATTTCTCCGGCATCACACTGCCCGCTGTCCAATACCAGATTGTCGTGCCGTGTTTTTTATCACCGTGGCGATATAGCGGCTTCTCAACTGTTGGGGTTACCTCGTATGCTTCCTGTTTAGGAAACTGAATAGCAATAGCATCAGAGAACATCTTCAGCTCACGATCCTGAATACCTTCGGAGACCTTTTCACCGGGGCGGCTGTCCGTCCTGTCATCAATTTCCAGCAGGAAGGCTATCTCGTCCTCATTATATAATGTGCGTACCGTCACCGCATCATTAAGCGGGGTGAATAGCCTGTCATCCTTAATGATATTCGGCACAAGGGATAATGTGGTCCGGCTAGTATTGTTCCACAGATCATCATCGGCATCATCCGGTAAAGCACCATCCACTTTCAACGCTGTGACTGTGCCGCCTTCGTCCGGCTGCTGTGAATTTTCCCGCAGGCTGTAGACATAATTGGCAACATGCCACCGCATGTCCAGAGCGATCGGATCTTTATTGCCTTCTTCTACTGCCCGGTGAGCAGGCATTGGTGTTCCGGCAATGCCGATAGACAGGCGCTGATAGATATTGGCAATCAGACTTGCACGATCACCTTTGCCATCATTGCCAATATTGTTTGCCCGGAAAGTCCATGGCTTGGTCAGGTCACGCGGCCACAGGCGATAACCCCAGTCAGCTTTTAACTTCTTGCCGGAAAGAATATTCCCGCGCCCCTGCTTGCCATGACATTCACCGCAGACTTTTTCAAAAGTCGCGCGGCCCTCAGCCACGGATTCGGATGAATAAGCTATCTGTCCGTCCACAGGTTCAATATCTGTAATGGTCAGGAAATCTGTTTTAAGATAACGGCCCTCA
>JAGLJX010000123.1 GCA_023142175.1 Emcibacter sp. | reverse complement strand
TAAACTTCTGGCTGGTGAAGCCAAAGTTCAGGTTCAGGAAATGATTGAACGCCGGACTAAATTGGCCGAACAGAAGATCATTCAGGCAGAAGCTAACGCATTGAAGGAAATTCAAAAAGTTGCGGTACAAGCGGCAACTGCTGCGGCTCGCGAACTGATCGCAGACAATATGAAAAAAGTGGATCACGATGCACTGATTAAATCAGATACTGATAAATTGGATGGCCTGCTGCATTAATTTCATATTTTGATTGAACATGACTAACCCGGACTTTGATCCGGGTTTTTCTTTATCTGAATTTCTCCCGAATATCATCCAGCTCATGAATACGGATGAAGCGACCATTCCATTTAATAGCCATAAGATATAGTGGGTCTTTATTCTGAAACTGGCAGGAAATACTATGAAGCATGGGAACTTTGAAATCGTTCCAGGCATCGAAATTGAGATAAACCTCAATTTGTCCGCCTTTATCAGTTTTTTCAGTCACAGAAACAAAGTCATAGCTTTTAGGATGTTTCAGGCGGCTTATGGCTATCTCTTTACAGGTATTCTGAGCAGGGGACTTCAACGGCATTAGATCACAAGCCGAGATGGCCATAATCAAGCATAATGTGACCATATATTTCATAATTCTGCCATTTATTTTTATTACTCTGTTAACAAACCCTATATAAAGGATATAGAAAAAGAAACAACAGACTGGAATAATTTATGAAGCTGTCCCGATTGCTCATTTTATTTTCAATTTTACTGGTGATTTCCTCCGGTACGCTGCAAGCCGCAGATAAAAAAGTGCCTTCTTCAAAGATTGAGATACAGCTATCCTATGCGCCGGTGGTGAAACAGGCTGCTCCCGCAGTGGTCAATATCTATACCAAGCGCGTGGTCAAGACCCGCAGCTATTCACCCTTTGCCAACGACCCCTTCTTTCAGCGCTTTTTTGGCAACCGTTTAGGCGGCGCACCCCGCGAACGAATACAACGGTCTCTGGGGTCCGGTGTTATTGTGCAAGAGGACGGTGTGATCGTCACCAATCATCATGTGGTAGAAGGTGCGGATGAGATCACGGTTGCCCTGTCTGACAGGCGGGAATTTGACGCGGAGATTATTCTTAATGATGAAAAGACTGACCTTGCTATTCTGCGGATAAAAACCGGTGGCGAAAAACTGCCAACATTGAAATTCTCGGATTCTGATACTGTTGAAGTCGGCGATCTTGTTCTTGCCATTGGCAACCCTTTTGGCGTAGGGCAGACCGTCACCAGCGGCATCGTATCGGCTTTGGCCCGTACGCAGGTTAGCGGGCAGGATTATCAATTTTTCATTCAAACCGATGCGGCGGTTAATCCGGGTAACAGTGGCGGCGCCCTCATTGGCATGAACGGCGAGCTGATCGGCATCAATACGGCGATATTTTCCCGCTCCGGCGGCTCCAACGGTATCGGCTTTGCCATTCCGGCTAATATGGTCCAGCATGTCGTCTCATCCGCACTGATGGGGGGTGGGCTGGTCAGGCCGTGGTTTGGCGGCGGTGGTCAGGCAGTTACGTCTGATATTGCAGAAAGTCTGGGTTTTGATCGACCGGGCGGTGTGTTGGTGGATGATATTTATCCCGATGGCCCGGCTGATAAGGCTGGGTTGGAGCAGGGGGATGTGATCTTAAGTATTGACGGCAAGCCAGTATCCAGCCCACAGGCCCTGCGCTATTATACCGGACTGAAAAAAGTTGGCGGCACTATACCGGTGGTGATTTTACGGGGTGAAAAAAGAAGAACCCTGATTATACCATTGCAGGCCGCACCGGAATACCCGCTTCGCAATATCACAACGCTTGAGAAGGGCAGTTTATTTAATGGCATGAAGCTCGCCAATTTGTCCCCGGCATATTCAGAAGAAATTGGCACTAATATTTATGAGAGGGGTGTGATTGTTCTGGAGGTTCCCCGATCTGTTATGCGCCAGACAAGCATACGTCGCGGCGATATTTTTAAGGCCGTGAATGGTGATAAAGTGATTACCATTAAGGATATTCAGCAGGCTCTTAATCAAGATTCCCGGAATATTGATTTCACTGTCAGCCGCACAGGTCGGCAGATTGAATGTGTCATCCGTAGTAAAGGAAGATCATATTGTAAATGAGTGATTTGTTCACATCAGCAGGACTGGAACAGGATGCCCCGCGCCCCCTTGCGGATAAGCTGCGACCAAAAAAAATGGACGAGGTGGTAGGGCAGGATCATTTGATCGGCCCGGATGCTCCCTTAGGGAGAATGTTGGCAGCGGGGCGGCTGACCTCACTTATTTTTTGGGGGCCGCCGGGGACGGGCAAGACCACCATGGCGCGACTCTTAGCCCTGCAGACTGACCTGTATTTCGAGCAGATTTCAGCCGTGTTTTCCGGTGTGGCAGACTTGCGTAAATGTTTTGAGGCAGCAGCAGGGCGGCGCAAATCCGGTCAGGGAACTTTGCTGTTCGTGGACGAAATACACCGCTTTAACCGCTCCCAACAGGATGGATTTTTGCCTTATGTTGAGGACGGTACGATCATTCTTGTGGGCGCTACTACGGAAAACCCCTCGTTTGAGTTGAATGCGGCTTTGTTGTCGCGAATGCAGGTTCTGACCCTGAACCGCCTTGATGATGATAATTTGGAAGAACTGCTCAAGCGGGCAGAATGTCTGGAAGATAAAAAACTTCCCGTTAGTGACGAGGCCCGCGCCATTCTGTACGGCATGGCGGATGGTGATGGGCGCTATCTTCTGAACCTGACCGATATTCTGTTGGGGTTAGAGTTTGAGGAAACACTGGACGCGGCGGGTTTGGTCAAAGTGCTTCAAAAACGCGCCCCCGTTTATGACAAGGACAGGGAAGGGCATTATAATCTCATTTCCGCACTGCATAAATCTCTGCGCGGTTCGGATACGGATGCGGCGCTCTATTGGATGGCGCGTATGCTGGCAGGCGGGGAAGACCCGCTATATATCCTGCGCCGTCTGGTGCGTTTTGCCTCCGAAGATATCGGACTTGCCGACCCCAATGCCCTTGTACAGACCTTGGCGGCGAAGGATGCGTATGAATTTCTGGGCTCTCCCGAAGGTGACTTGCATCTGGCGCAGGCGGTGATTTATTTAGGAACGGCACCAAAATCAAATGCCGCTTACAAGGCCTATAAGGTTGCTATAAAACGTGCCAAGGAAACTGGGTCGCTCACCCCGCCAATGCATATCCTAAACGCACCCACCAAAATGATGAAAGATTTGGGCTACGGTAAGAATTACGATTACGACCATGACACGGAGCATGGCTTCTCCGGTCAGGATTATTTCCCCGATGACTTAAACCGCGAAGAATTCTACCGCCCCTGCGAGCGCGGTTTTGAACGTGAGATCAAGAAACGTCTTGATTATTGGGCAAAATTACGGGCAGGCCTCAACGTGATGCCCTAGAAAGATAGTATCTAGCCCAAAGAAAAGTTACATTGAAGATGGTTTTTTATTTGACTAGATTTCCCACTTGCATGGGAATGACGATAGAATAGTTGTTGATTATATGGAATGTCTACTGTTGACCGGAAGTCAATGTTTTGAGTATAATCAAGTATATGGTTTTGGGGGAATAAATTTCATTTATATATGAACCATGTTCCAATATATATTTTCAACCAAAAACAAAGTTTTGCAAGGTATCAAACAAATAGTGGGTGTATTCAATATTTGAAAAATGTTAGGTAGCAAGTTGGTCACTAAAGATTATTAGTTGGAATTGTAGTCATGAGAGAAAGAATACTTACAGAGCAAGAAATTCTGAATTTTTCCGAGAGGGAAGAAAGCCATTTCTATGACAATAAATCTTTTGGTGTGAATGGAAAAAAAATTCAAAAAATTTCTGTAGCATTTGCAAATGCTGATGGGGGCGAATTTATAGTAGGAATTAAGGATAAAAAGGACGAACCTGATGTATCTAAAAGGTGGCAAGGGATAGAAGATCAAGAAACTTTTAATGCGATCTTTCAAAATATATTACAGATTACTCCTACTATACCTCATTTTGTTGAATTTATGAAAGACCCAGACGGTAATTATGCTTTAAGAGTAATTATTGAGAAAAGTGATTCCGTTCACAAGACTTCTGATGAAACAATTTATGTGAGAAAATCAGCTCAATCAATTCCTGTAAGAGACCCAGTTAAAATTCAAGCATTGTCTTATTCGAAGGGTGAATCTTCTTACGAAGATACAGTTATAAAATCGGCTTTGGCAGAAGATATTTTTGAGTCAAATGAGATAAAAAAATTCTTAACTGATTATTCCCCTAAATCAGATCCAATAGATTTTACAATTAATCAAAATTTAGTTGAAAGAAAAACATACGACCCACGAACAGCAGGTATTTTACTGTTTAGTGACAACCCTATTCCAATTTTACCAAAAAAGTGCGGTATTAAAATTAGTAGATATGATACTGATGTTGAGGTTCCTGAAAGAATACATTTAAAGGACCAATATAGCATCGAAGGATGTTTATATGAGCAAATACAAGTGGCTTCTAAAAAAATTACAGGTATCATGGAGTCAGTGCAAATTATGGGGTCTGAGGGGCTGGTTCAAGCAAATTATCCTCCTGAAACAATATGGGAAATTCTTGTTAATGCTGTAATCCACAGAGACTATTCTATTTCAGATGATATACATATTCTTGTATATAATAATAGAATTGAAATAAAAAGTCCTGGAAAATTACCGGGCTACGTAACATTGGAAAATATATTAGAATCTAGATTTTCTCGAAATTCAAAATTGGTAAGGGTTCTTAATAAATATAAAAATCCTCCCAATAAAGATATGGGCGAAGGTTTAAATACAGCTTTTCAAAGGATGGAAGAATTCAGGTTACAACCGCCTATAATCGAAGAAAGTGGTATGTACATAAAGGTTACAATAGCCCACACACCCTTAGCCTCACCACAAGAAACTATTTTAAAATACCTGAACAATAAAGATCAAATAAAAAATAGAGAAGCCAGAGCAATTACAGGAATAAAATCTGAAAATGTAATGAAGAATGTTTTCTATGATCTTCGAAATAATAATTTGATAGAACCTGTAATGAGTACTACAGGGACAAAAATTGTGGCTTGGAAACTTAAAATAATGATTTGATTTTTCTTAACTCTCCGCTTCCCCTTCCTTCGCAAAGTCGCCTTTCACGAAGTCATCTATATTAACATTTGGGTTTAAATCTTTGAAGGTCTCAAATATACGAGCCAGCGGAACGTCAGCATATCTGCCTCGCTCACGGATATATTCCATATGCTTTTTGCCGTCCTCAGTGAAGGGGTGGAAGATGGAATCTTCACGGCCATCAAATTCTAGCGGCTTGATTTTAAATTTCTGACATAACTCAAGATTAAAA
>JAGLJX010000122.1 GCA_023142175.1 Emcibacter sp. | reverse complement strand
AAAGACCCTGAAACAGATCATAACCGAGATTGAAGAAGGCACCCTGCCAATTGAGGAAGCGCTGAAAAAAGGCAAGCAGCATATGATAGATTGCGGTTTTAAAGAGGTGCAATATCTGGAAATTCGTCATTCGGATGATCTGGAGCCCCTAACCCAGACACTGCCGGAAACATCGCCAATTCTGGCCCGCATACTGGTTGCAGCTGTTGTCGGCAAAACCCGCCTGATAGACAATATGCCCATCAAAATTTTCTCTTAGATAAGACCCATTTCCCGGAGCTTTGTGGATAAATCCGGTGGCAGATTATCCACACTCTCCCCTGCCAGTATATCTCTGGGAACATCCACATCTTCAAGATACCGCCAGCCCTGATGGGGTCTGCGCGGCTGGCTTTCCGTGCGAACAAGTTCTGTATCCATGATAATTTTACATTTCACACCAGTATCGGTTTCTACCGGATCCAGACCAATGATCCTTTGTCGCACCTGAACAAACCCTTTGATTACCCAGTATATACTGCCACCGTTTAATATCTCATTAGCGCGCTTAGGACGAAATCTGGTGATATGATAATTGTAAGGCTTCCCATTAGGCAGCAGATGTTCCCTGCCCCGCCGAACCTCTATAAGATGTTCAACAGTGTCAATACCGACACATAATTTTAAAATATGGACCGCCATTACAACAGGACGACTGAGGCAAGACCCAGAAAAGCAAAAAAACCAATTACATCGGTAATGGTCGTCACAAAAATACTGCTGGCTAAGGCCGGATCAATATTTGCCTTATCCAGACCCACGGGAATTAAAATTCCTGCCATGCCCGCCATGACCATATTGATAATCATAGCCGCCGCAATCACGCCGCCAAGTAGAAAATTATCAAAATAGGCATAGGATAACAAACCGATAATCACAGCAAGAACGGCACCATTCAATACGGCTATGGAAAATTCCTTGCCAACGACACGCCTCACATTGGTGGGGGTTAAATCTTTGGTGGCCAGGGACCGGACGGTCACTGTCATTGTCTGGGTTCCGGCATTGCCGCCCATGCTCGCCACAATTGGCATCAAAATGGCCAGAGCCACCATCTGTTCAATATCCCCCTTAAACAAAGCTATCACCATAGATGCTAATATTGCAGTCCCCAGATTGACCAAAAGCCAGACAATGCGGTTTTTTGAGGCCTCTACAATAGATTCTGTAATATCGGTTTCCTGCACACCTGCCATACGCAGAATATCTTCTTCGGCTTCCTCATCAATCACGTCCACCACATCATCAACGGTGATCATACCCAGCAGACGGCCATCATCATCCACAACCCCCATGGAGGTCAGGTCATATTGACGAAACATATGGGCAACTTCTTCCTGATCGGTATCGACGGGTACGACTTTTGGATCCGTATCCATAATCTCGCTAACATGAACCTCATCACGGCTGCGAATAAGCTGGCTAAGGGAGACCATCCCAATGGGGTGATGAAACGGGTCAACGATGAAAAGCTCATAAAATTCCGGCGGCAAGTCTTCATCGGAACGTAAAAATTTGACCACCTGCCCCACTGTCCATACTCCCGGAACAGTAATGACATTTTTCTGGACCATTCGGCCCGCGCTGTCCTCTGGGTAAGATAGCCCCTCTTCTACAGCAAGCCTGTCTTCATCCGGCAAGGCGGCAATGATCCGTCTGCGGTCCTCAAGGTCAATATCCTCAAGCACATCCACCGCATCATCACTTTCAAGCTGGCTGATGGCCACGACAACATCTTTGTCGTCCATTTCCTTGATAACCTGATCAAGGGCGGCATCTTCAAGCTCGGCGAGGACTTCAGGGTTCAGTTCCGAGCCAAAATATGAGGTAAGCTCGTTACGCTCATCTTCCCGAAGCTGTTCGAAAATTCCAGCTATATCTGCGGAATGTAATGGTTCAAACAGACAATCAAGCTGTTTATTATCTTTTTGTCTCAAGGCATGGGAAATCGCCTCAATCAGATCAGGTGTTACTTCAAACACATCCTGATTAGCGGAATTATCACTAATATCTTGATCTGAAAGATTATGCGTATCCATAATACTTAGCCTTCAGCTTCCACTTGCCGGGTAATATCCTCAAGACGCTTAACGGTATGAAGAATAATTTTTTCCATCTGTTCTGCGTCATCCTGCGCGTTTTTCATTGCCATAGGTTTACCATCACGGGCTTCATCCAATTCATCCGCCAGCAAAATTGCCGTCATCAACAGCAGCCGAACATCAGAAATTGACCCCATGGCTTTAGCAATCTGTGTGGCTTTACCATTTACATAATCGGCCAGCTGCGACAGGCGCTCCCCTTCACCATCCTGACAAGCGAGGTGATAATCCTGATTGTTGAATTTTACAATTACGTTAGCCATAGCTTATTCCCAAAATGAATTTTTAATGGAGACTCTTTTGAGCGATGAGTTGGTCAAGATCATGGAGACTCAAAACAAGTTCTTTCTCTGCCGAATCATTTGCTTGTTCCAGCTTTTTGCATTTTTCTTCCAGAATTTCATAGCCATTTTTAAGACCAATGCAATTTTTTTTCATTTCCGCGAAATCCCGGGTCAACTGTTTATTTTCTGTTTCGAGCTGCTCAACGTAGGCCGACTGTTCACCGTTATTGGTCTGCCCGTCTTTTTTACGACTCAGAACAGCACGTTCAAGACGCGTCAAAGCCTCGTCTACTACGGCTCCGGCTTGTTCCGAACTGATTGTTTTTTCTTTTTTCGGCATAATATCTCTATTCTTTGAATTTATTAAACTGCATATTTCTTTTTCCAAAGGAGTAAGGCACATTGTACAAAAAAAACATCATATTAGAAGCCAAAAAATTAAAAACAATTCAATAGCATCAAGTAACGTAACAACAGGCCATATTAAACAGGCATCAGGTAGTGTAGCGAGAGGCCAAACAAAAAAACTTTTATTTAACATAAAATCATACAAGCAGGTTGACGAAAGCGCCGCAAACGTTCATTGTGCCGCCGTTAACTGGGTATTTTTTTCATCAATTTTATACAGTCGGTATTATAAATATGACAATCTCACAAACCGAAATGGCCAACGCGATACGTGCTTTGTCCATGGATGCTGTACAGGCAGCAAATTCAGGACATCCGGGTATGCCAATGGGCATGGCCGATGTGGCAACAGTTCTTTTCACAAAACATCTGAAATATGACCCCGCATGGCCGGAATGGCCCAACCGGGACCGGTTTATACTGTCCGCTGGTCATGGCTCCATGTTGCTCTATTCCCTGTTGTATCTCACCGGGTATGAGAATCCCACCATTGACGACATCAAAAATTTCCGTCAATTGCATCATCCCTGTGCCGGACACCCCGAAGTGAATGAACTTGCTGGCGTTGAAATGACCACTGGCCCCTTGGGGCAGGGCTTGGCCTCATCCGTTGGTTTTGCTCTCGCAGAACGTCTGTCACACGCTCGTATGGGTAATGTGATCGACCATAACACCTATATTATTTGCGGTGATGGCTGCCTGATGGAGGGCATTAGCCACGAAGCCATTTCCATGGCCGGGCATTTGAAACTTGGCAAAATGATCTTACTATGGGACGACAATGAAATCTGTATCGATGGCAGCACAAGTGCCACCGTATCTGATGACCAGATCGCCCGTTTCTCAGCCTCTGGCTGGCATGTGCAGGCTATTAATGGCCATGATGCAGAAGAAATTGATGCGGCGATAGAGGCAGCAAAGAATGATGATCGTCCTTCCATGATTGCCTGTCGCACGATAATTGGTTACGGCTCCCCCAATAAGCAGGGCACATCAGGCGTTCATGGTGCCCCCTTAGGAGCGGAAGAAATTGAATCCGCGCGCAAAATGCTTAACTGGCCCCATGCGCCATTTGATATTCCAGCCGATATTATGGGTGCATGGCGTGATGCAGGTAAGAGATCGCAAGACCTCGCCGAAAATTGGAAAACAACCTTTGACGGTCTGAACAGCGAGGTTAAAGCCGACTTTACCCGTCGTCTGAATAAAGAACTTCCCGCTAACTTAGAGGATGTTGTTAACGCCTATAAAAAAGATCTGGCAGAAAACCCTCAAAAGGTCGCCACCCGCAAAGCTTCCCTGATGGCGCTCAACGTCATTAATCCTGTCGTACAGGAAACCATCGGTGGTTCTGCTGACCTGACCGGATCGAACCTTACCTTAAGTGCTGATCAGTCCGTCATTACTGGTGATGATTTCTCCGGCCGTTATATGTATTACGGCGTGCGCGAGTTTGGTATGTCCGCCTTTATGAACGGCCTTGCCCTTCACGGGGAATATATTCCTTATGGCGGCACCTTCATGGTCTTTACCGATTATTGCCGTTCTGCCAT
>JAGLJX010000121.1 GCA_023142175.1 Emcibacter sp. | reverse complement strand
ATACATCCATTGGCCCTTCTGCTTGTCCAAATGCCCTTACTGCGACTTTAACAGCCATGTTCGTGACCGAATTGATGAGGCGGCATGGGCGGACGCCCTGCTGCGAGAGTTGGATCATTACCGCATACTTTCCGGCCCCCGAACCATTACAAGTGTATTTTTTGGCGGTGGTACACCATCCTTGATGTCAGCGGAAACTGTTGCGAAACTTCTTGGCAGAATAGCCCGTAATTGGGCTAATGCCGAGAATATAGAAATCACCTTGGAAGCTAATCCAACCAGTGTTGAGGCGGGCAAGTTCGGCGATTTTGCAGCGGCGGGCATTAACCGCCTGTCCTTAGGTATACAGGCGCTGAACGATCCTGACTTACAAGCGCTTGGTCGGGAACATAGTGTTAAAGAAGCACGGCAGGCCATTGATTTATCTCAAAAATATTTTCCCCGCTCAAGTTTTGATCTGATTTATGCCCGCATGGGCCAGACACTTGGCGAGTGGGAGCAGGAATTGACCCAAGCCCTGAAAATGTCTGTGGGTCATTTGTCCCTCTATCAACTTACCATCGAGCGCGGGACGGCCTTTTATCAGGCCCATGAAAAAGGCCGAATCATTTTGCCGGGTGAAGATCTATCGGCGGATATGTATGATCTTACACAGGCCATTTGTGAGGATCACGGGCTTCCCGCCTATGAAATATCCAACCATGCGCGGGAAGGTCAGGAAAGCCGCCATAATCTTACCTATTGGACTTACAGCGATTACATCGGTATAGGCCCGGGCGCACACGGACGGTTGACAATAGAGGGTGAGCTTTATGCGCTCAGCCAGCACCGAAGCCCGGAAAAATGGCTGAAAACTGTGGCGGATGAGGGGTATGCTACAGATCATAAAGAACGGCTGGTGGCTCAATCGAAGGCCGAAGAAATGATCATGATGGGTCTGCGGTTAAGGCGGGGACTTGATTTAAAGAAATTTGAAGATAGAGTTGATCAAAAAATAGAAAAATTCATTGATGATAGTTATTTACAGCATCTTTTTGAACTGAATTATATGGAAAAGGACGGTCATCATTTGCGGGCAACAGCTCAGGGTTTGCCGCTTCTGAATGGTCTGTTAAGTCGGATTCTAATTCTGTAGCAATCAGGAGTTCGGGGTTGTCCCGCTCAATGAAGCTGGTTGGGGCGGGGTCAATGATGGTAAATTCTTTGTCGCCCACCTCATAAATTGCAAGGCCGCGTTCAATCAGGCCATCTGGAGAAAATCGGAAAATTCCTTCAATACCGGAAAAGCCATTTTTATCGGTGATCTGTTCTGCTGAAAAGTCGGGAAATTTTTCCTGTCGGACCAATGTGGCGGCCAAGGCAACAGCATCATAGGCAAGTGTGGTCAAACGTGGACCATCCTGTTGATATGTCTGTCGGTAGCGTTGCTGGAAGATAAGGGAAGTTTCATGATCCGGGGCCGCAAACCATCCGCCATATAGCTGTGGTTCAAGGAACAGCATTTTATCATCCCAAAGACCCGTGCCGAGTAGTTTGATTTTGGCAGGGTCAATCTCATAATATGACACCCATGCAGCCAGAGTGGTCAGCATGGCGCCGCCCTCCGGCAACAGGATAGCATCAAAGTCAACATCGCCTATGGTTTCCTGGCTTTTTAGCTCTTTCAGCATTTCCTGAGCGAAATCATCATCTTCGCCAAGGTTTTCAAGGAACTCTATCTCGCGGGTATATCTTTTGCGCCGTTCATTATATTTGGCGATCTTCTTGACCGGATCGACAAGTTTACCGCTGTCTGCGGGATAAAATTCCATAGCTGTCAGGTCGCGGTCCTGAAGCATAACATTCGTGCCAAATATATCCAGCGCGCGGCTACCATAGGTGGTTTCGGGAACGAGGGCTGCGAAACGGGCATACCCCTGATCAGAAGCATAGCGTATGACCCGTTCAATCTGTTCCTCCAGCGGAAAGTTCAGCAGAAAAACACCATCTCCTGCAACGGTATAGTCGCTGGAAAAGCCGATAACATTAACGCCAGCTTCTATGGCCATGGGCTTGATAGTGGTAATGGCATGGGAGAATAACGGCCCGATGATCAGGTCAGGTCTTTGAAGTAAAAGTGCTGTCATGGCGTTTGCCGCGCCCTCTGCGGTGCCTTGGGTATCATATGGCAGAAGGGTCAGCCGCTCATCCTTAGCATCAAACAGGGCCAATGTAGCCGCATTGAGTAACGCCTTTCCTATGGCGGCATCCTGCCCGCTTAAGGGAAGCAGAATACCGAGCCGTATCTCTTGACGGGGAAAGCCATCATTTTCAATGTTTTTGCCTTGCAACATTTCCGTCGTTGGTGCGGGCGGGACGCTGGTCATTTCCCGTACCATCATGGCCGTTTCAGACCCACAGGCAGAAAGGCCAATGGCAGTTATAACGATCAAAATGATATATTTGGCGAATGGCAAAATAGTTTCCAGTTTTTCTTACATAATCTTTGTAATACACTTATGCTCAAGTCTAAAATAGAAATAAGGCAAGGGTATGGAAATGCCAACTAAATTAAACAAAAAAGTCATGCCGGGACTATATATTGTCTCAACCCCTATCGGCAATTTGGGAGATATGAGCTTTCGGGCCAGACAAGTTCTGGAACAGGCTCATATAATTGCCTGTGAGGATACGAGGGTTACTGGCAAGCTACTGGCCTATTTTGATGTCAAGACGCCAACTATTTCCTACCATGACCATAACGAGAAAAAGATTTTACCGCTGTTGCTGGAAAGACTGGAAGCCGGACAGGTGGTGGCTTTGGTCAGCGATGCGGGAACGCCGTTGATCTCTGATCCGGGTTATCGTCTGGTGCGGGAAGCCAAGGCCGCCGGGCTTTTGGTCAGCAGCATACCCGGCGCCAGCGCCATTCTCGCAGCCCTTGCCAGTGCCGGATTGCCCACAGATCGTTTTATGTTTGCCGGCTTTTTGTCCAATAAGACCAATGCAAGACGGAAAACACTTGCCGATCTCGCTACCCTAAAGGCGACATTGGTATTTTACGAATCGCCAAAGCGTCTGAAAGACAGCCTGAGAGATATTTTTGAGGTCTTGGGCGATCGGGAAGCGGCCATCTGCCGTGAACTGACTAAATTGTTTGAGGAGGTCAGAAGCGGCAATCTTTCTGATCTGGCGGAGCATTACCAACAAGCCGACAGGCCAAAAGGCGAGATTGTCATCATTATCGGCCCACCACAGGAGACAGAGGTCAGTGAAGATCAACTTGATCATGCTTTGACCAAGGCGTTGGAAAATTTATCTGTGAAAGAGGCGGTGGCTTCGGTTACCTATACTACCGGGCTAAAGCGCAAGCAGGTTTATGCGCGGGCATTGGAATTATCGGGTAGCAAATGATCGACAAGGCGCTCAGGAAAAAGAAAAAAGCCTACCTTTGGGGGCAGGGTGCGGAATGGTTATCCATGGCGTTGTTAACCTTGAAAGGTTATCGGATATTGGCACAGCGGTTTAAATGTAAATCCGGCGAGATTGATCTTATTGCTAAAAAGGGAAATTTGATTTGTTTTATTGAGGTAAAAGCGCGTTCATCACGTCAAGCGGCACTGAATGCGGTGTCGTACAAACAACAGCAACGTATAATAAAGGCCGCGCAATGGTATCTCGCAAGTAAAGTTTATGGTAAAAATGATAACGCAGAGGATTTTTGCTATCGTTTTGATTTGATGGCGGTTGAACCATGGGGTCTGCCAACCCATGTAAAAGATGCATGGCAAATGGAAATAAAAAATTGAACGAAGTTAATAAAGAATATATTGCACATTTAAAGGCGGTGGGTGAGGGCGATGGTTCGCTTGATCATATTGCCTATACGGCTCTTATTTTAGGCTCCTTTGATCGGCCCGGTGTTTCTTTTCAGAAATATGAACACCATCTGAAAATTCTTGCCCTTGACCTTAAGGGCGAGAATGTTCATTCGGATTCAGCCATGAACCGCGCAGAAGCCTTGATTTCAGTCCTTAACGGACGCCATGAATATACCGGAAATGAAGAATATTATGATGATTTGCAAAATGCCAATCTCATGTCGGTGATTGATAACCGCAAAGGCCTGCCGGTATCTTTAAGCATATTATATATGCATACTGCACGGGAGCAGGGCTGGCATATTGAAGGGTTGAATTTTCCCCGTCATTTTCTGATCCGGCTTCATGGCAAGGATTCCGCAAAGGACGGGCAGGTGATTATTGACCCGTTCAATGGCGGCAAGATACTGAGTGTGCGTGATTTGCGTGAAATGATTCAGAAATTTTCCGGAACAGATAACGATTTACAACCGGAATATTATCAAGCCATTACGGACCGGGAAATACTGGTGCGCCTGCTTAATAATATCAAAGTTCGCTGCCTGAAAGTTAGCGATTTGGGACAGGCGATAAATATCCTGTCGCGGTTGGTGTTGATTGACGTGCAGGACATACAATATCATTATGAACTGGGTATGTTATTGGCCCATTTGGAAAAATTTGATCAGGCGGCGGCACGCCTGCTCCATTGTCTGAATAATATTGAGAAATTTGATCAAAATGATCTGATTGAACAACAGATTATTAGCTTGTTGCAGGACCTGGATAAACGTACCCAGGAAAAAAAGGGTGGTAAAATCCTGAAATTACCCGAAAAAGAATGACCAAAAAATACTAAAAATGGAATGATTTAAGATGAGCCTTACCGTAGCGTTACAAATGGACCCTATTGAATCCGTTGATATCAATGGTGACAGCACCTTTGCCTTGGGATTAGAGGCAGAGAAACGTGGATATAAACTCTATCATTATGATGTGAAGGATCTTTCCTTTCAGGATGGAAAGGTGACGGCCTATGCCCGTTCACTGACCCTTCGGCGTGAGCAGGGCAATCATTTTACCTTTGGCGCGATGGACAGGATTGATCTGGCACAGGATGTGGATGTGGTGCTGATGCGGCAGGACCCGCCCTTTCATATGGGCTATATCACTGCCACTCATATTTTGGAGCATATTCACCCAAAAACATTGGTGGTCAATGATCCGGCTTCTGTGCGTAATGCGCCGGAGAAGATATTTCTGACCCGTTTTCCAGACCTAATGCCGCCAACCTTGATTACGAGTAATCGGCGGGATGTGGAACAATTCC
>JAGLJX010000120.1 GCA_023142175.1 Emcibacter sp. | reverse complement strand
GTTGGGCAGGAATGGTGCCGCTTTGGCACACAGATGTCCATGAGCATGGGCGTTGCCTTGGAAAAAATGACCTGGGGAAGCTGGACGCCGCACAAGTTTAAAATGGCGGTCAGCGGTTGCCCCCGAAACTGTGCCGAGGCCACCATCAAAGATTTTGGTGTTGTCGCGGTCGACAGCGGATGGGAACTTCATGTGGGCGGCAACGGCGGCATGGTTGTTCGTGCCTGTGACCTGTTATGCAAGGTCGAAACGGATGAAGAGGTCATGGAATATGCCGCCGCCTTCATTCAGCTTTACCGCGAAGAAGGCCATTATCTGGAACGCACCGCGCCGTGGGTGGAACGCGTTGGATTGGACAGCATCAAGGAACGCATCGTTGCCGACAAAAAGAACCGTGGAAAGCTGGTTAAACGCTTCCATATTTCTCAAAAAGGTAATCAGGACGACCCATGGGCAGACCGCGTTCAAAACAACGTACACGCCCATGAATTCAAACCCCTCGCAGAGGTAGGATAAGACTATGACACAAAACTGGATTGAAATCGGCCAATTGGAAGACATCCCTTACCTTGGCTCCCGTGTTGTTAAAACCGGCGGGACGGATATTGCCATTTTCAAAACGGCAACGGGTGCTATCTTTGCCCTAGAAGACAAATGCCCCCATAAGGGCGGGCCACTGTCCCAAGGCATTGTTCATGGCAAGAGCGTCTCCTGCCCATTGCATAACTGGAATATATCACTGGAAAATGGCGAAGTACTTGGGCCGGACAGTGGCTGTAGCCATGTTATTCCGACACAGATTATGGGCGACAAGGTATATCTGGCGTTTCCTCTCCTAGCAAAAGCAACCGGAACCGATGGCTGACGATACCAAAACCACCTGTGCTTACTGTGGGGTGGGATGCGGCGTGATTGCCAGCACCAATGATGATGGCGATGTCAGCATCATTGGTGACAAGGACCATCCGGCCAATTATGGCAAGCTATGTTCCAAAGGCGGTGCCCTTTCCGAAACGCTTGGACTGGAAGATCGGTTATTATATCCAGAAATAGGTGGCAAGCAGGTCAGTTGGAATGATGCCGTGAACGCAACTGCAAGGGGCCTGAATAACATCAGGGCACAATATGGCCCCGATGCTATCGGCTTTTATGTTTCCGGCCAATTACTGACCGAAGATTATTATGTAGCCAACAAGCTGATGAAGGGTTTCATCGGCTCTGCTAACATCGACACCAATTCACGGCTTTGTATGTCATCAAGTGTAATGGGGCATAAACGGGCATTTGGTAGCGACACAGTCCCCGGCAATTATGAGGATTGGGATCAGGCCGACCTTGTGGTGCTGGTAGGCTCCAATGCCGCATGGTGTCATCCTATTCTGTTTCAACGGCTGATTAACGCACAAAAAACCCGTGGCACCAAGATTGTGGTCATAGACCCCCGCCGTACGCCAAGCTGCGATGCCGCTGACCTGCATCTGGCCCTGAAGCCGGGAAGTGACGTAAGACTATTCAATGGTCTGCTGACCCACTTATCTGACAAAGGATGCACGGACACAGAATTCGTGACCGACCATACCAATGGACTTGAGAAGGCCTTAATTTCCGCAAGGGAAGATACGGCACAGCTTGCCGAACATTGTGGCTTGTCAGAGAAAGACATTTGCGCCTTTTTCGATCTTTTCGCGGATACAGAGAAAGCCCTTACCGTCTATTCCCAAGGTGTGAACCAATCATCTCAGGGTACCGACAAAGTCAATGCCATCATTAACTGCCACCTGCTGACCGGGCGTATTGGCAAGGCGGGTATGGGGCCGTTCTCCCTCACCGGGCAACCCAATGCTATGGGCGGGCGTGAGGTTGGCGGGTTGTCAAATACCCTTGCCGCCCATATGGAATTTAATGATAAATCACGCGACATTGTCAGCCGTTTCTGGAAAACCAAAACCCTTGCTCCAAAACCGGGCCTGAAAGCTGTGGATATGTTCCGCGCTGTCCATGACGGGCGTATTAAAGCCATCTGGATCATGGGAACTAATCCCGCGGTTAGCATGCCCGATGCCAATTATATTCGTGAAGCATTGAAAAAATGTGATCTGGTGATCGTATCTGATGTTATGAAAAATACCGACACCATGAAATATGCTAATATCGCCCTTCCCGCACAGGCTTGGGGTGAAAAAGACGGAACCGTGACCAACAGCGAACGGTGCATATCAAGACAGCGGCGTTTTCTACTCCCGCCCGCTGAAACAAAAGCTGACTGGTGGATCATCTCGCAAGTCGCCAGATATCTGGGATTTGCAAAAAGCTTTGATTATAAAACTGCCGGCGATATTTTTCAGGAACATGCCGCACTATCTGCCTTCGAGAATAAGGGCAGCCGTGATTTTGATATTTCCGGTCTTGGAGTTGACTTCGCACCAATCCAATGGCCGGTAAATAATAAAAATCCCAAGGGTAAAGAACGGTTCTTTAATCAGGGAGAATTTTTTACCGATGACAAGCGCGCCCGTTTTATTGCGGTTCGCACACAAGCGCCCGCAAATATACCCGATAAATCATTCCCTCTGATCCTGAACAGTGGACGCATCCGTGACCATTGGCACACCATGACCAGAACCGGAAAATCGCCCAGACTGAATAGCCATAGGGATGAGCCCTATATAACGATCCATCCGCAAGATGCGGCGAAATATGAACTGGATCAAAAGGGTTTTGTCAAAATAGCCAGCCGCTGGGGCAATGCTCTGGTGCGTGTTCGCATAACCAAACAACAACAGGTGGGGCATATCTTCATGTCCATGCATTGGAATGACAGCAATGCCGCCAATGCCGTGGTCGGGCGTCTGGTCAATCCGGTAACGGACCCGCTTTCCGGTCAGCCCGAACTGAAACATACTCCGGTTAGCATTGAGAAATGGTCACCCGAATGGCACGGATTTCTGTTATCCCGCGATAGAATAACACCGGAAAACCTGACATATTGGTGTCATAGTTATCAGAAGGATTGCCATATTCTGGAAATCGCCGGTGCGGGTAATATGATGGAAAACACATTTCTTTCCCCCTTCTTTGCACAGGTGGGAAGCCCTGATACCCTCTCCTTCGACAATCCGGCATCCGGACAAATACGCTTGGCCCGCACGCGGCAAGACAGGTTGGACATATGCCTGTTTGTCACCCGAAAAGGTGCCTTGCCTGACAGAAGCTGGCTGCAATCCCTGTTTGAAAGTGATTGTCTGGGCCATGGCATTTACAGCACTCTTCTGTCCGGCCAGCCTCTCGACCCAAGCACCGCACCGGGGCCGATTGTCTGTTCCTGTTTTGGCATAAGCCAGAAAGCCATCCTGAGCGCATTTACCAGCAAAGCTGCCAGAACCGTGGATGATATAGGCGAGTTGCTTAAAGCGGGCAGCAATTGCGGGTCGTGCAAACCGGAAATAAAAGACCTTATCGCCAGTGTCAAAAGTTCCAACGCCCGATAATTTCCGGTTTACGAGACAATAAAAAAAACGCTACATATAGGACAACCATAAACGGAGATACTTATGTCATCTATTGTAGAATTTATTCAAAAACTTCCCAAAGCAGAACTACATCTGCATCTGGAAGGCAGTCTTGAGCCTGAACTTATGTTTGAGCTTGCCAGACGCAATAAAATCGACATTCCCTTCGGCTCCGTAGAAGACATACGTGCGGCCTATAATTTCAGCAACTTACAGGATTTTCTCGATATCTATTATCAAGGCATGAATGTCCTGCAAAGTGAAGAAGATTATTATGACCTCACCATGGGTTATATTAAGAAAATCAATCAGGACAATTGCCTGCATACGGAAGTATTCTTTGACCCTCAGGCCCATCTGGAAAGGGGCATAGAATTTGGCGTCATCATGGCGGGCATAGTAGCTGCCCTGAAAGATGCCGAAAAAGATTTTGGCATCACGTCCCGCCTGATCATGTGTTTCCTGCGTCATCTGTCGGAAGATGATGCCTTCACTACTTTGGGAAAGGCTGAAAATTATCTGGATGTTATCACCGCCGTTGGCCTTGATTCTTCAGAACTTGGCCATCCGCCATCAAAATTTGGACGGGTATTCAAAGCCGCGAAAGAAAGAGGCCTCCTCTGCGTTGCCCATGCGGGGGAAGAAGGGCCGCCTGAGTATATTTATCAGGCACTGGACCTGTTAAAAGTAGACCGCATTGATCACGGCAATCGCGCAATGGAAGATCGGGCTTTGATCAAACGCCTGAGCTCAGAGAGTATGACGCTCACCGTCTGCCCGCTGTCCAACCTGAAGCTTTGTGTGGTGGACAGCCTTGAAGAACACCCAATTAAACGCATGCTTCAGGCCGGCCTTCGAGCCACAATCAATTCGGATGACCCGTCATATTTTGACGGTTATTTGAATGATAACTATGTTGCGGTTGCCGAGGCAGTTAATCTGGACAAGGCCGATCTCGTGACACTGGCTAAAAATAGTTTTTCTGGCTCTTTCCTGTCAGAAAAAGAAATTAGCCAGCACCTTGAACAAATAGATAGCTATACAGCATTTCTCCCTTGAGGATTTGTAATTCGGCGCGACTTCAACCAATTTTGGTTAACTTTGACAATACTCCCAGCAATGACCAATATGGTATATATTTAACCTATAGGCATAGGCAACAAACCCTGCAATATAGAAAAGGAATAAGAATGAGCCAGACGGATACAGAACAAAATCCCGACAACAGATCTGCTATGGATAAAGCGGATGGCTTTTCTTCTCAGGTGGTGTTGGTGACGGGCGCGTCGCGTGGAATAGGCCGCGCCATAGCAATAGCCTTTGCGGAAAAAGGCGCCAAGATTGTGATCAACCACCCGGGCGATGAGGAGGCCGCCTCTGAAACAGCGGAATTGGTCAATAAGGCCGGTGGTACGGCTCTGGTGGTTAAGGCAGATGTATCAAAGCCAGATGAAATAGAGCAGATGGTATCGCAGGTATATGATCATTGGGGTCAAGTGGACGTACTGGTGAATAACGCAGGCATTTGCCCCTTTCTTGATTTTTTTGAAATTGATGTTGAAACATGGGACCTAGTGCATCAGGTCAATCTGCGTAGCGCATTTATACTGAGCCAGTTGATAAGCAAGAGAATGATCAAAGCAGGCAGAGGTGGTCGGATTATTGCTGTCTCGTCCATATCAGCTTGGGTGGGTGGAGCCAGTCAGGTTCACTATTGCCCAACCAAAGCCGGTTTGAGTTCTTTGACAAAGAGTCTGGCCATCGTTCTTGGGCCACATGGCATCAACTGCAATGCCGTTCTTCC